>CALGAJ010000315.1 GCA_937951975.1 uncultured Desulfotignum sp. | reverse complement strand
ATGGTCACGGGCATTTCCTATGATTTTCATGTCATGGCCGTGTCCATGACTTCGGAATCCAGCCAGTGGTGGCGGTCCATGGCCATTGTGGTGATTTTCGGGCTCCTGGTGGCCACGGTGCTGACCCTGGTGGTGGTACCGGTGCTCTACGCCCTGATCGATCGGATCAAGACCGCTTCCGGCAGAAAGTATGCCCGGGCCCGCCGGTTTTTCCTGGGGCCCGGGACATCGGAAGGGGTCGATTAGTGCATTGCCCCTCAGTTTTTTTCAAAAAAACAAGAATCTGAGAAAACAACCATCACATCATTTCCAGGGCGCAGGCCATGGCCACGCCGCCCCCGCCGCACAGGGTGGCCAGACCCAGGGTGTTGCCCCGTTTTTTCATGGCATGGATCAATGTGACCATGATCCTGGCCCCGGTGGCGCCCACCGGATGGCCCAGGCCGATGCCGGAGCCGTTGATGTTGGTGATTTCCCGGTTCAGATTCAGTTCTTTTTCACACCCCAGGTACTGGGCTGCGAACGCCTCGTTCACTTCCACCATTTCAAAATCCGCCACAGACAGGCCGGACCGGTCCATGAGATTTTTCACGGCCGGTACCGGCGACAATCCCATGACCGTGGGATGGCAGGCCCCCATGCCCGTGGCTTTGATGCGGGCAATCGGGGTGAGCCCCAGTTCTCTGGCTTTGTCGGCGGACATGATGATCATGCCGGCGGAACCGTCATTGATGCCCGATGCGTTGCCGGCCGTGACCGTGCCGGTTTTGGGAACAAAGGCCGGGGGCAGGGCCGCCAGTTTTTCCAGGGTCATCCCCGGCCGGAAATGTTCGTCCTTGTCAAAGATCAGGGGGTCTTTTTTGCGCCGGGGCACCTGGACCGGCACGATCTCCTCGGCAAAAGATCCGTCCTGGGTGGCCCGTTCCGCATTGTTGTGGCTGCGCAGGGCCACCTCATCCATCTCTTCTCTGGTGATGCCTAAATGCTGGGCCACAAATTCGGCGGTGTGCCCCATGATATAAGGCTTTCCCATGAACCAGGAGGCCGGGGCCTGGGTCGTGTCCAAAGGCGTGGAGTCATCAAAGGGCAGGATATAGGAACCGCAGTGCAGGGCATGAATCATGGCGTCCACAAACTGGGTGTCCTGGAGCCGGCATCCCCACCGGGCCTTGGGCACGGTATAAGGAACGCCGGACATATGTTCCACCCCGCCGGCCAGAATGACATCCGCCATGCCGGCCTGGATCATGGCTGCCCCGGAGAGCACGGCTTCCATGCCGGAGATGCATACCCGGTTGACGGTGGCCGCGGGCACACTGTCCGGGATGCCGGCCATGAGCGCCGCCACCCGGGTGGTGTTCAGGGTGTCATGGTGTTCCACGCAGGTGCCGTACCGGACATCATCGATCAGTTCCGGGTCAATGCCGGCCCGCTGGATGGCTTCTTTCATGGTCACGCTGGCAAGGGCCGCGCCGTTCATCTCTTTTAACGTGCCGCCGAACGCCCCGATGGCGGTCCGGCAGGCGGAAACAATCACAATATCTTTCATTTTTTAATTTCCTGTCTGGTTGTGCAACTTGTCAAAGACATGATGTTGCGTTATTTACGATCCAAATGAGGCATCCGCCATGTCCAGGGCACTGGTATCACCGGCCTGGATCACCGCCATTTTTGCCTGGGCCACCGGCAGGACCGTGCCAATGAAAAACCGGGCCCCGGTAACCTGGCCCTGGTAAAAGGCGGTATCCTTTTTTTTGGGCTTGTCCCCAAGTTTCCGGGCGGCAATCACGGCCCGCCACAAGAGCATCCACCCCATCAGCGTGTCGCCGAATACATCCAGAAACGGATGGGCATGGACAAATGCGGACAATATATTTTTCGACCCTATATCCCCGGCCAGTTTTCCGGCGGTTTCCTTTAAATGGTTGAGGGTGGTTTCCAGAATGTCCGCCAAAGAGGCCAGTCCGGGTTCTTTTTTTGCGGCATCAATGGTTTGTTCCACCTCAGTGACCAGATCCATGAAGGCTCGACCCTGGTTGAGTCCCAGTTTTCTGCCCAAAAGGTCCATGGCCTGGATGCCGTTGGTGCCTTCATAAATCTGGGTGATCCGGCAGTCTCTAAGCAGCTGCTCCTGGGGATATTCCCGGGTGTATCCGTATCCGCCGAACACCTGAAGACCTGAAGAACACAGTTCAAAGGCCCGGTCTGTGACATACCCCTTGGCCACGGGGATAAGCACATCGATGAGCCCCTGGTACCGGGCTTTCTCGTCTTTATCGGCACTCACGGTCATCCGGTCTTCCAGAAACCCCACATAAAACAGCAGGCTGCGCATCGCTTCGGACGCGGTTTTCATGAACAGCAGTGTGCGCCGGATGTCCGGATGCTGGATGATGGGGACACCCAAAGATCCTTTGGGTGAGGTGAGGGCCGCACCCTGAACCCGCTCTCTGGCATAATTCAGGGCATTGAGGTAGGAGGCCCCGGCACAGGCCAATCCCTGCATGCCCACATGGAGCCGGGCTTCATTCATCATCACGAACATGGCCCGCATGCCTTTGTTTTCTTCTCCCAGCAGGGTCCCGATGCACGCGTCTTTGCCGCCCAGGGTCATGGCACAGGTGGGGCTGCCGTGGATGCCCATTTTATGCTCGATGCCGGTACACACGATGTCGTTGAACGCTCCCAGGGTGCCGTCGTCATTCACCTGAAATTTGGGTACCAGAAACAGGGAGATGCCGGCGGTACCGGCCGGTGCCCCCTCGATTCTGGCCAGCACCGGATGGATGATGTTTTCCACCAGGTCGGTGTCGCCCGAGGAGATGAAAATCTTGCTGCCAAAAATGCGGTAGGTGCCGTCATCATTTTTCACGGCTTTGGTGGTCAACGCCCCCACATCCGATCCGGCTTCCGGTTCGGTGAGCAGCATGGAGCCGCCCCATTTGCCGGTGTACATGTTTTTCAGATACAGTTTCTTCTGCGTGTCCGTGCCGAACCGCTCCACCAGTTTGCCGGCCCCGTGGATCAGAATGTTGTGGAGCATGAACGGAAAGTTGGCACCGTTGAAATAGTTCTCAGCGGCCATGGCCACAGTGCGGGGCATGCCCTGCCCGCCCCAGGCCGGATCATCGCACATGGCGATCCATTCCCCCTGTCTGAAAAGATCATAGGCCCGGTGAAACGCTTTGGGGACGGTGACCTGTCCGCTGTCAAAGGTACATCCTTCTTCATCTGCTTCCCGCTGGCAGGAAAGCAGTTCCTTGATGGCCAGGTTCCGGGCCTCGGATACGATCAGGTCAACGGTTTTCCGGGTGAACTCCGAAAATTGATCATGCCGGCTCAAGTGTTCCACTTCCAGCTGCTCGTGAAGAACAAAATCCACATCCCGGCGGTCGGCTACCTCTTGTGCCATGGGTGCTCCTTTCTGGTGTCTGATTGGATCAAAGACCCATGGCCCGGGACCGGAATTCAGGTCAGCCGGGCCCATGGGGTCCTATTTGGTGTAATCGTAGAATCCCTTGCCGCTCTTGCGGCCCAGGTATCCGGCCCGTACCATTTTGCGCAGCAGCGGTGCCGGCCGGTACTTGTCTTCTCCAAGCTCCCGGTGAAATCCTTCCAGGACAAACAATATGGTGTCCAGGCCCACCATGTCGGACAGGGCCAGCGGCCCGATGGGGTGATTGGCCCCCAGCATCATGGATTTGTCGATATCCTCGGCCGATGCCACCCCTTCGGCCAGAACGAAAATGGCCTCGTTGATCATGGGCACCAGAATCCGGTTCACGGCAAACCCCGGGGCTTCCTTGACCTCGATGGGGGTTTTGTCGATTTTTTCCACAAATTCCCAGGCCATGTTCAGGGTGTCATCCGACGTGGTGAATCCCCGGATCAGCTCCACCAGCTTCATCACCGGCACCGGGTTGAAAAAATGCATGCCGATCACCTTGTCGGGCCGCTGGGTCACGGCAGCCATCTCTGTAATGGACAACCCTGAGGTGTTGGTGGCCAGCAGGGTGTCTTTTTTGCAGATGTTGTCCAGGTCCTGGAACACCTGTCTTTTGATGTCCATCACCTCGATGATGGCTTCAATGATCAGATCGGCCTCACCGGCCGCCCGGGTCAGATCGGTGGTGCCGGTGATCCGGCCCAAAACGGCATCTGCCTTTTCTTTATCCAGTTTTCCCTTGGACACGGCCCGGTCCAGGTTGGACTTGATGGTGGTCAACCCGTTTTCCACAAACCGGTCTTCCATATCCCGGATAGACACCTCAAATCCGGCCCCGGCACAGACCTGGGCAATGCCGGCCCCCATGATTCCCGCGCCCAGTACGCAGATTTTTTTTATCTCCATTGATCACTCCCCTTGGTTACAGGTTGTCTGGTTCATTGGATAATTAAACAGCACAAATCATGCCCGAGATAAATTTATTTTTATTTCAATATGTTATATTTTATCCCTTGGTAAACAGATTAATTTTCCGTCCCATGGAAAAGAAAAGCCTGTTCTATTTAAAAGTTTTTCTGTAAACTGCCGGATAGAACAGGGGGTGTATTTGTTTATGACTAGCACGCCATCCGATGAAAAAGAGTTTTTCAAGGAAGCCACGCTCCGGCTGTGCTCCAGCCTGGATCTGGAGCGGGCTCTCCACCAGTGTCTTTTGTATGTCAGGCGGTTCATGCCGGCCGGTCAGATGGGGTTTCAGGTGTATCATCCCAGGACCGGGACCGTGGAAATGGTGGCCCATGCCACCCCCCGGTCCGGCCGGGCCGTGTCCATCCGGATTCCGTTGTCCAGAACCGGGCGCCGCCAGGTGGAAACCCGCCGTCTGGAAAGAATCCGGGTGATTGAACGGCTGGGAGATGATCCGGTGACCGGGCCGGTGGCGGACCGGCTCAAGGCCTGGGATTTGTCTGCCGTGGTCATGGACCTGGTGCTGGAAAAAACCATGCTGGGGATTTTCAGTGTGTTCAATGACGGATACCATCCATTTACTCCGTCCCATGTTCATCTGCTCAGTCTTCTGGCCAAACCCTGTGCCATTGCGCTCACCAACAGCCTGCGGTTCCGGGAACTGAAAAATCTCAAGGAGCTTTTGGCGGATGACAACCGTTACCTGCAGGATGAACTGCATAAGATATCGGGTGAAAAAGTGGTGGGGGCAAGTCAGGGCCTCAGGCCGGTGATGGAAATGGTGCGTCAGGTGGCCCCGCTGGAAAGTCCCGTGCTTCTGCTGGGAGAAACCGGTACCGGCAAGGAGGTGATCGCCAATGCCATCCACAACCTGTCCCTTCGCAAGGACGGGCCGTTTATCCGGGTCAACTGCGGCGCCATTCCCGCATCCCTTCTGGACAGTGAACTTTTCGGGTATGAAAAAGGCGCATTTACCGGTGCTGTTTCCCGGAAGCGGGGCCGCATCGAACGGGCCCAGGGCGGCACCCTGTTTCTGGATGAAATCGGAGAACTGCCGGCCGAGGCCCAGATCCGGCTTTTGCGGGTGCTTCAGGAAAAGGAGATCGACCGGGTGGGCGGCAGTGAAACCATTGGTGTGAATATCCGGGTCATTGCCGCCACCCACCGGAATCTGGAAAAAATGATGGCCGCCCGCCAGTTCCGGCCGGACCTTTTTTTCCGGCTCCAGGTGTTTCCCATTGAGATCCCGCCCCTTAGGGACCGGACACCGGATATTCCGGATCTGGTGAAACATTTTATCGGAAAAAAATCCCGGGAAATGAAGCGCCACCAGATACCCGTTGTTTCCAGCGCCGTCATGGACCGGTTGATGGCATATCACTGGCCGGGCAATATCCGGGAACTGGAAAATGCTGTGGAAAGATCCATGATCCTGGACCGTTCCGGGCACCTGGATTTCTGTGAAATCGGCCTGTCTTTGGCATCGATATCCCGGCCCGCAGTGTCTGGAAAATCGGATTTTGCTCCCGCCGGCAAAACCCTGGACCAGGTGATGGCCGAGCATATCCAGACCGTGCTGCACCAGTGCAGAGGCCGGGTGGAAGGTGACAAAGGTGCGGCAAAAATTCTGGCGGTGCATCCGTCGACTCTGCGCAAGCGCATGAAAAAGCTCAACATTCCTTTTGGCCGAAATGCCGGATGAGTTTTCAGTATCTCAATTCAGGACCAAGGGCGTCTGGTTTTTTTTGAATCAGACATAAAACGTCTTTTTTGGGCCCCCTCTGGCATGCAATAACTGTCAGGCAAATGACCCGTGCCGGGCGGTTCCTGTGGGCCTCACCCTCTGCCGTGTTTGACAGGGAGTAGGGGCATACTGCGCTGAACGGCAAAAACTGCGGTCAGGTATGTCCTCAAACAATTTGCCGTTTTGACCGCTTCGCATGCCCAACTCCCTGTAGCAAACGCGTCAGAATGGGATTTAACTCACAGGAACCGCCCGGCACTCGCCTTTCCCCTTTTGTACAGCGGAGCCCCCGGTGGGGGTGCCTTACTGCCGGACTGTCGGAGCCACTCCGTGGATTCCTGTCCGGCAGTAAGGCACCCCCACCGGGGGCGGCCTTCTGCCGAATAAAGTTTTTCCAGTGGTATGATTTATGCTGAGTGGATTTTGAAAAATCATACATTTTTACGCAAAGGGGTGAAAAATGAACTGGAAATTCTGGAAAAAAACCGGCACGGACCCGCTTCCCAAACCCAAAGAACTGATATCGGACCTGGGAAAATACCTGGTGGTAAACCTGCAGTATGATCCGGACTGGGTCTGGCAGCTGAAAATGGTCACCGACCTGCCCAAAGACGGCACGATTGGTTTCCGGGTGTTTGATCCAGCCACGGCAGCCATTCAGGGACATAACATCAAAAATTATACTTCCCTGGACGGACAGGCCGGTCTGATTCTTTTTGACGGCTGGTACCGCAAACAGACCCGGGAACTTCAGGTGAACGATTATTATCAGTCCATGAAAACCGATCAGGCGGTTTAATTTCCCAAATTTTGTAATGCCGTGTCCATGAACCCTGTTGCCCGGTGTGTTTCAGGAAAACAGGGTTTATCACGCCTTGGGGTTTATCGTACGATAACCGGGCGCCGTGGATTCGTGTTCACCGGTCCGGCGAGTGGATACAAAAATGAAATTTCTTTTATCAGCATGACTATCCAAACATTGTGCGCAAAAAATATCTTTTCAAAGCGTTTTATTCTTTTTAATTCCTGTTTTGAAAAATTTTCGAAAAAAAATGATTGACATGGTTCTTGATTCTCTTTAGATTGAAATTCTTGGAAATCAGTGAATTCCCCCTTTTCTCCAGAATTCGCGGTGAAAAGAATGCCTGCCCCAAGGGATGGGCCCCTGCAATGTTTTAAGATGTCAGGAGATAGTGATATGTGTCGTTTGTTTGCGCTCACCAGCCGGGACCCGGTGTCCCCCATGCTGGCCATCAAGGCGCTGGATGTGATGAAGGAAGGCCATGACGGATCCGGTATGGGGCTGCTGCTTCAGGACCTGGGCGGACCGTTCGAAGAGATGAAAGAGGCCCCGATTCTGTCGGGTATTTTCAGTGAAGAAGGGATCCGGCGCCTGGATCTGTTCATGATGGACTTAGGTTTTCTCACCAAGTACAAAATTTCGTTAAAAGTGCCCAAAAAACCGGTGGAAGGCATTCCCCGAAGGGACCTGTATCTGATCCGGGCCTATGAACTTCCCGAAGACTGGGACAATCTGAGCAAGGAGGAGATG
Source organism: uncultured Desulfotignum sp. (assembly GCA_937951975.1). GTDB lineage: Bacteria > Desulfobacterota > Desulfobacteria > Desulfobacterales > Desulfobacteraceae > Desulfotignum. Next base: position 1,191 of record CALGAJ010000315.1, on the reverse strand, counting down.
GCCTCCAGGCTGTCCGGAATCCGGCTCAAGATCCGCGAAATGGGAAGGGAAAAACAGGACATGATCGTGTTTTCCTTCTGGCCGGACACCATCATGATCAAGGAGATCGGAGATCCCCTGCTGCTGGCAAAGTATCTCGGACTGGACAGAAAGGAACTCAAGGCCCGGATCATCATGGCCCAGGGACGGCAGAACACCAATTACGCCATTGACCTGTATGCGTGTCACCCGTTTTTCATCAAAGGATACAGTACCATGACCAACGGCGAAAACACCGCGTTCATCCCCATCAGAGATTTTCTGACCTCCCGGGGAATTGCCGCCTACACCGGATATCAGTCCGACTCCGAGGTGTTCGCCCATATCCTGCACTATTCCCTGGAGGAACTGGGGCTGGGGATCGATGCGTACAAGCATGTGATCACCCCGCTTCAGGACAATGACCTTGCGGTTCATCCCGACGCCGGATTTCTGTCGCACCTGAAACGCACCTGCCGCGCGCTGATCATTGACGGACCCAACTGCGTCATCGGGACCCTGCCGGACCGCTCCCTGTTCATGGTCCAGGACCGGAAGAAACTGCGGCCCGGCGTGGTGGGAGGCAAATCGGGCCTTTACGGGTTCTCGTCTGAAATCTGCGGCCTGGATGCCGTGATTCCGGACCGGGACAAATCCAGAGATATTCAACCCATGCATCTAGATACAGCCATTGTCGGCCCTGACCGCCAGGAGGTAACCATATGTCGTCAAACCGAAGCCTTGAACCTTCCGCTTTAAGCCTCAACGACCTGCCCTGGCAGGTGAAATACAGCAATGAAAGGTGCACCCTGTGCGGCCAGTGCACGGCCGTGTGCCCGGTCCGGGCCATCGAGCTGACGGTGTTCAGAAAACGGCGTCTGAAGACCAGTATCCGCAGGCAGGCGGACCAGGTCGCGGAGCAGGACGTGTTTTACGGAATCCGTCAGAAAACCGATGTGGCCCATGCCTGCATCGGGTGTGCCATGTGCACCCTGGTGTGCCCCAATGACGCCATCCACCCGGAAAAAAACCCCGGGCTGGACCGGATGAAGTTCCATATCAACCAGCAGGGCGTGCCCCGGCGCCGGGGCGGTCGCCGCAACGCGGCCGGCTCCATTCTGGACCGGATCAAGTTCACCCGGATCTCCATGCTCACGGACCCGGCCCTGGATG
>CALGAJ010000314.1 GCA_937951975.1 uncultured Desulfotignum sp. | reverse complement strand
GTGCGCCCGGATGGACCGGCATGCCCTGGAAGCCCCGGCGGAAGAAAACATTCCTTTGACCGCCGCGTTGATCAGCATCTGGAACGTTCAGATACTCAAATATACGGCCCAGGCCATCATTCCCTATTCCAGCGCCCTGTCCAAACTGGCTCCCCATGTCCAGCAGGTCTACATGGAAAGCCTGGGAAAAAGCGTGGACATTCACGGGACACCCCTGCCCTGCCCGGCCGGCAGCATTGTTTTCGGAGAGCCCGGCACCAATGCCCAGCATTCATTTTTTCAGCTGGCCCACCAGGGCCCGGCATTTCCCGTGGAATTCATCGGGGTGCTCAAACCGGGGTATACCGGGGAACAGGTCACATCCAAAGGGGTTTTCAATCACCAGGAACTGTGGGCCAACCTCATTGCCCAGACACAGGCACTGGCCCGGGGCCGGGAACATGAAAATCCGGCCCGGTCATTTTCAGGCAACCGGCCGTCATCTCTGGTGGTGATTCCCGATCTGACCCCGGAAAGCGTGGGGCTGCTGTTGTGTTTTTACGAAGCGAGGACCGTATATGAAGGATTTATGCTGAACATCAATCCCTTTGACCAGTTCGGGGTGGAACTGGGCAAAAAACTGGCATCCGGAATTCGTGCGCAGATGGCAGAACAAAATACCGAAAATGCATCCGGCGGCGAACCGCCGGATACGGTCACTGGATTTTACCTCAAAGCGCTGTTCAAGGGCCGGATCGATTAAAAGAACCGATAGATGGACGCCCCCCAGGTCAGACCGGCACCCAGTCCCAGAAACAGCACGGTGTCCCCGGGTTTGCCCACCCGCTCCTGGGCCATGGCCTCGTGAAGCGCCAGAGGGATACTGGCTGCCGTGGTGTTGCCGTATTTTTCGATATTATGGAATATTTTGGACGGATCCAGTTTCATGAACTGGCCATAGGCCTCGTTGATCCGTTTGTTGGCCTGGTGCGGCACCACCAGGTCGATCTCTTCCAGAGAAATCTGTGCTTTTTCCAGGGCTTCTTTGGTGACGAGGGGCAGCATTCTCACGGCTTTCTTGAAAATCGCCGGTCCATCCATCACCGGAAAATACCGGGGATCATCAAAGGGAAGGCCGGGAGGCAGACGCTGCATCAACCGGGATGCGGGCAGTTCGGTCATCAGCGAATCCGCATGATTGCCGTCGGCATGCAAAGCCGATGCCAGCAATCCCACTTTGTCATCCGTGTCTATCCCTTCCAGGCAGACGGCAGCGGCCCCGTCCCCGAATATCACGGTCACATCCCGTCCCCGGGTGGTTTTATCCAGGCCGGATGAATGCACTTCCCCGCCCACCAGCAGAACACGGCCGGCAAGACCGGACTTGATATAGGCATCTGCGGTGGCCAGGCCATATAAAAAACCGGTGCACTGTTGACGGATATCCAGTACAGGGGTTTTATCCAGGCCCAGTTTGGCCGCCATCAGGCATCCGGAACCCGGAAACATGATATCCGGACTCAAGGTGGCAAAAATGATGAAATCCAGATCTTCAACCTGCCATCCGGCATCGTCCAGGGCCATCCGGGCGGCTTCAGCTCCTAAATCGGACGCGCCGCAATCTTCACTGATCCAGTACCGCTGCTTGATACCGGTTCGCTGGCGGATCCATTCATCCGAGGTATCCATCATTTTTTCAAGGTCGCGATTGGTCACCACATTGGGGGGGACATACATGCCGGTACCACGTATCGAGGTTTGTTTCATTGATTTTCCTTCAATTACGGTTACCTGTCTTTCGTCCATCTGAAACAGTATTTTTCCATATTTTGATTGACAGGATTACAAAAATTCATAACTGACGGGTTATAATATTAATTGAATCCTAAATCAACCCGATAAACCATCTGAATCCGATGAAAATTTCTTTGACAGAATTTCATATTATTTCTTTACTTCACCCGGGATTTTACATATAGAGTTGATGAATGTTTCGCTCAGTGATTGGCTGATTCCGTTTTCAGCAGAATCACGGAATCAACGAATCGTTAACCTAATTTCTGTTCAGGAGGAAATATGAGGAAAATTGCTGTTCTAACGGTGGTGGCCTTTTGCACGGCCATGTTGTTCTCGTCTCTGGCACTGGCTGCCAGGAAAACCATTATCAAAATCGGTATCAATGCCCCGCTGACCGGGGATATCCCCAAGGTGGGAGAAGGTACCAAGTACGCGGCTCAGATGTGGCTGGAAGACATTGAAAAAGCCGGGGGCCTGGAAGTGGGCGGTAAAAAGTATGAAGTGGAACTGGTCATCGAGGACAACGAATCCAAAGCGGAATCCGCTGTCAAGGCCAACACCAAGATGATCACCCAGGATGACGTGCTGGCCATTGTGGGACCGCAATCCTCCAAACAGGCCGTACCGGCCGGGGAAGTGGCCAACAAATACAAAACCGTGATGATCAGCCCGTGGTCCACCAACCCCAGTACCACCCTGGACCGCCCCTATGTGTTCCGGGGCTGCTTTCTGGACCCGTTCCAGGGACCGGTGGTAGCCAACTTCATCACCGAGGAGTTCGGATTCACCAAAGCCGCGGTATTGTATGATGTCGCGTCCGACTACCCCAAAGGCCTGGCCGAAGTGTTCAAACAGGCCTGGGAAGAAAAACACGGCCCCGGCAGTGTGGTGGCGTACGAAAGTTTCACCACCAAAGACACCGATTTTTCCTCCCAGCTCACCAAAATCGTGAAATCCGGCGCCCAGGTGCTGTTTACCCCACAGTATTACAATGAAGTGCCGTTGATCGTCAGCCAGGCCAAGGATCTGGGATGGACCGGACCCATTGTGGGTTCCGATTCCTGGGGATCGGCGGAAACCATTGAATTGTGCGGTGAAGACTGCTACGGCCTTTTCTTTTCCTCCCATTACGCGGCCGCCGGTGCCAAAGGCGCCACCAAGGCATTTATCGACCGGTATGAAAAAACGTACGGCTACATTCCCGATGATGTCGCCGCATTGACCTGGGATGCGCTTCGCCTGGCCCAGCAGGCCATTCAGGATACCGGCAAACTTACCGGAAAAATCGAAAAAGACCGGGAAGCAGTGAGAGACGCGCTGGCCCGGATCAAGGACTTTGACGGCATCACCGGCAAAATGACCTTTACCGAAGAGGGTGATCCCATCAAATGCGCGGTCATCGTCAAAATCAACAATCAGGGAGAATATGAATTCTACGGCTCCAGCTGCCCCTGATCTGTAACGATCCCAATCCATAAAATGTGTTAAGGCTGTTGCAGGCCCCAACGGTCTGCAACAGTGATCCAATTCAACAGGAGTCGGTGAATGGAACCTTTGATAGAATCCGTTAATTATATTCTTCAAAACATTATCAATGCCCTGCAGCGGGGCAGTTTTTATGCCGTGATATCCATTGGTTACTCCATGGTATACGGGGTATTGATGCTTTTTAACTTTGCCCATGGCGATATTTTCATGGTAGGCACCTATATCGGGTTCGGCATTGCCACCGTTCTTCTGGCCACATTCACCGGCCTGATTCCGCCGCCGGTGATTTTCCTGGCCACTGTGGTGATAACCATGTTTCTGGCTTCCTGGATCGGGGTGTTTGTGGAAGTGGCGGGTTACCGGCCCTTACGTCAGGCCCCCCGGGCATCCGCCGCCATCACCGGTCTGATGATCGGCATCATCTTTGAAACCGGCATCCTGATCATGCTCGGCGCCAAACGCCTGAGTTTTCCCCCGTTGATGGAAACCGTGAACTATCACATCGGCGGCATCTATATCACCAATGTCAAGGCCATGATCATCATCATCTCCCTTTTGCTCATGCTGGCCCTGCACGCCTTTATCCAGAAAACCAAATGGGGCATGGCCATGCGGGCCATGTCATATGATTTTCTGGCGGTACCGCTCATGGGGGTGTCCATCAACATCATCGCGCCTTTGACCTTTGCCGTGGGTGCGGGACTGGCATCCGTGGCCGGCATTCTGTATGGTCAGGCCTACCCGATTCTGGATCCCTATATGGGGGTGCTTCTGGGATGGAAAGCGTTTGTGGCGGCCATCCTCGGAGGCCGCGGCTCCATCAAGGGCGCGGCCATGGCCGGATACCTGCTGGGGTTTATCGAGATCTTTGTGGCCACGATATTTCCCTCCACGCTGCGGGATCTCATCGCGTATTCCATTATTTTGATCATACTGACCTTCCGGCCCCGGGGATTTTTCGGAATGGAACACAGTACCAAGCTGCGACTTTAATCTCTTGACCCAACACACACAGGAACGTCAAATGGGAATTGTAAAAAAATTTCAACAAATGTTTTCGACTGTCCCCATGCTGGGCTGGTTTCTGGGCATTCTCACGGCAGTGCTGATCGAATATTTCTGGGGGTATGATTATATCTCCTATTACCTGGGCCTGCCCAAGATACCGGTATTGTTCGGCGCGTTGATCATGCTCAAGGAACCGTTGATGATCCCCGGTGCCCTGGCTTATGATCTGATCGTTTATGTGATTCCGGTACTGGCGGTGGCAAAACTGACCAGCCCTTTCACCAACCAGGGCGCGGCCCTGCTGGAAAAACTGCCGTTATGGCTGTCGGCGGTGCTGCATCTGGTGTTTTTGTACGCAGTGCTTCATTTATGGGCCGGAATCAACGATTACCGGGTGCTGATTGTCAAACTCACCCTGATTTCCATTATTTTAACGGTAAGCATCAACGTGATTAACGGATACCAGGGGGAATTTTCCTGTTCCCATCCCGGTTTTATGGCATTGGGCGCCTATGTGTCCTCGATTCTGACCCTGGTGCTGTTCACCAATGACAAAATTTTCGGCACCGCACTTCTGCCCCCTGCCCTGGCCCCGTACTGCTTTCCCATAGTCCTTGTGATCGGCGGGGCTGCCGCCGCTGTCGGTTCCCTGGCCGTGGCCATCCCCTCTTTCCGGACCCGGGGGGATTATCTGGCCATCATATCCCTGGCGTTCATGTTCATCGTCAAATCCGCCATTGAAAACCTGCATATCATCGGCGGAGCCAGAGGCATGGGAGGACAGCCGGACCTGGCCCCGTTACCGGTGATTTTCATCTGGACCACGCTGTGCATCTGGATTATCCACAATTTTGTGACTTCCATTTTCGGCAAAGCCTTGAACACGGTGAGAGATGATGAGGCGGCCGCGGAATCCATGACCATCAAAACCCGGAAGACCAAAATGACCGCGTTCATGTTCGGTGCGTTCTGGGCCGGTGTGGCCGGGGGGCTGTTCGCCCACGTGCTCACCTATATCAATCCGGGGATGTTCAGCATCAACCGGCTGGCGGAAATTCTGGCCATGGTGTATTTCGGCGGGCTCAACTCCATTGTGGGCTCCATTGTGGGGGCCGTGAGTATCAATGTGCTGGGCGAGGCCCTGCGGCCTCTGGAACTGTTCAAATGGATCATCATTCCTCTGATTCTGATTTTTGTCATGATATTCAGGCCTTACGGGCTGATATCGTTTACGGAAATCAACACGAAAAAACTGCTGGAAGCCAAAAAACATAAAACCAAACAAGGAGTGTCCTCATGACCCCGCTGCTGAGCGTTAAAGACATGACCCACTATTTCGGGGGGCTCCGGGCGGTGCACAATTATAATCTGACCATTGAACCCCGGCAGATTTTCGGGCTCATCGGTCCCAACGGTGCCGGAAAAACCACGATTTTCAATCTGATCACCGGTGTATATACCCCGACCGAAGGGGAAATCCAGCTGGAAAACAAAAATATCAAAGGCCTTGAAACCAATGAAATCGCCGCCATGGGGCTGGGCAGAACGTTCCAGAATCTGGCATTGTGGCGTCACATGAATGTGCTGGACCATATCCGCATGGCCCATTACTCCCAGCTTGATTACGGGCTGCTGGGCGCGTTTTTCAATTCCAGGGCCTGCCGGGACCAGGAAAACCAGGTCATTGAAAACGCCCATCGGCTCATGGAACTGTTTGATATTTCAAAATTTGCCGGCGATCTTGTAACCAGCCTGCCCTACGGGGCCCAGCGCCGGGTGGAAATGGCCCGGGCCATGGCCACCCGGCCCAAGGTATTGTTTCTGGACGAGCCCACTGCGGGCATGACCCCGGACGAACTGGTCCGGATGATCCGAATTATCCGAAAAGTACACGAAGATTTCAATGTGGCCATTTTTCTGATCGAACACCGGATGAAATTTGTCATGGAACTGTGCGAACAGATCCAGACCCTGGTGTTCGGAGAGGTGATCGCCGAAGGCCCGCCTGAAGAAATCCAGAACAATCCCCGGGTGATCGAGGCCTACCTGGGCAAGGAGGATATGACCTGATGCAGCTCAACATCCAAAACCTGAATGTATCCTACGGCAATATCAAAGCGCTTCACGGCATCAGTTTTTCAGTGAACGCCGGGGAAATCCTGACCATCATCGGGGCCAACGGGGCCGGAAAAAGCACCACTCTGAGAGCCATCTCCCGGATGATTCCCTGTGAACCCGGGTCGGTCATGGAGTTCAACGGCCAGGATATCATCAAATATTCCGCGGACAAGGTCGTATCCAGACTGGGCATCTCCCATGTCCCGGAAGGCCGGCGGATTTTCGGCAACCTCACGGTGACCGAAAACCTGAATCTGGCCTGTTTTGCCAGAAAAGACAAAGACGCCATTGAAGCGGACCGGAAATGGGTGTTCGACCTGTTTCCCCGCCTGGAGGAACGGCGGCACCAGCTGGCCGGCACCCTGTCCGGCGGAGAACAGCAGATGCTGGCCGTCGGCCGGGCCTATATGTCGGGCCGAAAAATGATGCTTCTGGACGAACCGTCCATGGGACTGGCCCCGCTGCTCATGCTGGACATGTTTGATGCGCTCAAAGAGATCAACAAGCTGGGCACCACCATTCTTTTGGTGGAGCAGAACGCCCGGCTGGCCCTGAAATTCGCCCAGCGGGGATATGTGATCGAAAACGGTGCCCTGGTTCTGGAAGGCCCCACCCATGAACTGCTGGACAATCCGGAAGTAAAAAAAGCCTACCTGGGGGCCTGATCTTATCCGGCCAGCATCTGGTTGATTTGTTCAACATACGCGCCCATGCGGCAGGGCTTTGACAGATGGCCCAAATGCCGGTCTTTTTCCATCAACGGCTTGACGGCTTCGATGAACTCAAAGTTACCGGATACGAACAGCACCGGCACAGTTGCATTGGTCTTGCGGATATGCCGGTACACATCCATGCCGTTTCTTGTACCCGAAAGCATATAATCCAGGCTGATCAGATCATACGAGTTCCGGTCAAACAGATCCATGGCGGTTGCGGCATCTGACGCCATATCCAGGTGGTGGTGACAAGGCGCCTGGGACAGCACCCGGTGCTGTACTTCAGAAATATCGGGTTCGTCCTCCACCAGGAGTATCCGCCGGCCGGTCCGGGTAACGGTTCTGGCAATTTTCTTCTTTTCTTCAGCCGACAGCTGCTTTTCGATCACCGGAAAACAGATCTGAACGCTGGTGCCCCGGCCCGGAGCTGAAGTGACATCAATGGTCCCCTTGTGCTGATGCACATATTTCCGGACGTTGGACATGCCGTATCCCGTGCCTTTGATGTCCGGGGCATAAGCCCCCAGAATATCTTTCCCGCCTTTCAGGGTAAATGACGGTGTAAAGATATCATCCATATGCGCCTCGGGAATACCGCATCCATTGTCTTTGATTTCCAGACAAATGGCCGCATTACGGATAAAGGTACAAAGGGTGATCTCAGGATCTTTTGTCTTGGAAAGGGCATGAATGGAATTTTGCAGCAGATTGACCAGAACATGTTCGATCATGCCCGGATCCGCAAGGATCTCCGGCAGATCCGGTGTGTAGGACCGGGTAATATGAATCCTGTCCAGGTCTTTTTTCATCAGGGCCAGTGCCAAATCAACCTTTTCGTTGAGGGGAAAAAACTTTTGTCTGGGTGCCTGATTTTTGGCAAATGCCACCAGATTGCGGGTGAGATACTGGCCTTTTTCCGTGTGAACCAGAATCCGTTTCAAGGTGTTTTGTAAGCCGGGATCCGGGTGATCCATGAGCAGCAATTCGATATTTCCCATGACCACCCCAAGGATATTGTTGAAATCATGGGCCATTTTTCCAGCCACCTGGCCGATCAGAGCCAGTTTCTGTTGTTCATCGATCAGTTTCTGTGCCTCGATTCTCTCTTTTTCCATGACTTTGCGCCAGGAGATATCATAGATGACCACCAGGACACGTTGCAGTTTTTTGTCATCACTGGCAACGTGCAGGGTCACGGCAACCGTTTTCTGTTTTTTCTGCCGTGTAATCAGATCATATTCAATATTTCTGGTTTCCTGGACTCCGCGGGCCAGCTTTGCAATCCGACCCTTGAGTCGTTCCCGGCTTTTTTCATTCAGCAGTTCCAGCGGATCCATCTCCATTAATTCAGTCCGGGAGTATCCGGAAAATTTACAGATGATATCATTGACACGGATAAATCGGTTTTTTTCAAAATCCACCTCACAGATTCCGGCCGGTGCGTGGGTAAACAGATACCGGTATCTTTCCTCACTTTCCACCAGGGCATCTTCGGCCTGCTTGCGTTCAATGGCCAGAGCCATCTGATGGGATACGGCAGATAGAATGTTCAAATCCTTGCGCGTGTACAGATCCGGATCCGTGTAGCTCTGTACCGCCACCACACCGATCACATCGTCTTTGATCATCAAAGGCACCCCCATCCAGATAACCGGCACGGTCCCTATGATCTTTTTTTTTTCATGCCGTGCCTGAAGCGCTTCCCGTTCCAG
>CALGAJ010000313.1 GCA_937951975.1 uncultured Desulfotignum sp. | reverse complement strand
CTGGACCGGATCAAGTTCACCCGGATCTCCATGCTCACGGACCCGGCCCTGGATGCCGGACGCCATGAGTTCGAGATGCGGACCCTGCTGGGCCGGGTGCTTTCCCCCAGAGAAAACATGAAACGCCTCAAGGAAAACGGATGGATTCCGCCGGTGCGCGAGATTTATCCCCTGATCATCGGGGGCATGTCCTTTGGCGCGTTGTCCCCCACCATGTGGGAGGGGCTTCAGATGGGGGTGGCATATCTGAACGAGGAGATGGGAATGCCCGTGCGCATGTGCACCGGCGAAGGCGGGTGTCCGCCCCGGCTGCTGCGGTCCCGGTTTCTCAAATACGTGATTCTCCAGATCGCCTCCGGTTATTTCGGGTGGGATGAGATCATTCATGCCATCCCACACATGAAGGAAGACCCCTGCGCCATTGAGATCAAGTACGGCCAGGGGGCCAAACCCGGGGACGGGGGCCTGTTGATGTGGCACAAGGTCAACAAGCTCATCGCCGCCATCCGGGGCGTGCCCGCCGGGGTCAGCCTGCCCAGTCCGCCCACCCACCAGACCCAGTATTCCATCGAGGAATCCGTGGCCAAGATGATCCTGTCCATGTCCATGGCCTGGGGATTCCGGGTGCCGGTGTATCCCAAGATTTCAGCGTCCTCCACCTCGCTGGCCGTGCTCAACAACCTCACCCGCAACGATTACGCCTCCGGCCTGGCCATTGACGGGGAAGACGGGGGCACGGGCGCCGCCTATGCCGTATCCATGGATCACATGGGACATCCCATTGCCAGCTGTATCAGAGACAATTATCTGAACCTGATCAAAATCGGCAAGCAGAACGAAATTCCGTTGTTTGCCGGCGGCGGCATCGGGAAGAACGGAAATCTGGCCGCCAATGCCGCGGCATTGATCATGCTGGGAGCCTCCGGAGTCCAGATCGGCAAATATGTGATGCAGGCGGCGGCCGGATGCGTGGGCACGGAAGAGGACCGGTGCAACGTGTGCAACGTGGGGATCTGCCCCAAGGGTATCACCTCCCAGGACCCCCGGCTTTACCGGCGGCTGGATCCCGAGGATGTGGCGGAGCGGGTGGTGGACCTGTTCGTGTCCTTTGACACGGAACTCAAAAAGATCGTGGCGCCCTTAGGACGGTCCACCTCCCTGCCCATCGGCATGTCTGACGCCCTGGGCATTGACGATCTTGCCGCGGCCCAGCGGCTGAGTATCAAGTATGTAGTGTAAGGAATCAGATATGACACACAGCGATTTTATTTATATTCCCGGCAAAAGAGAAGAAAAGCGGATCCCTTCCCGGGTCCTGGAAGAGATCATTCATCAGCAGATCCGCAGCGGCCACCGGCATTTGGAGATCGAGGCCTTCGGCCAGCACGGCATCGGGGGCCGGCTGTGGGATGCGGGCACGGATCCGGTGAATATCCGCATTATCGGGCATTCGGGCCAGCGGACCGGGTCCCTGGGAAATGCCAACACCTGTATCGAGATCATGGGACCGGCATCTGATGACCTGGGATGGCTCAATGCCGGGGCTCAGATTGTGGTCCATGGGCACGCTTCCAACGGCGTGATGAACGGCGCGGCCCAGGGCCGGGTGTTTGTGGGCGGCAGCATCGGGGCCCGGGGCATGACCATGACCAAGCACAACCCCCGGTTCGATCCGCCGGAGCTGTGGGTCCTGGGCACGGCCGGGGATTATTTCGGTGAATTCATGGCCGGCGGCATTGCCGTGGTATGTGGTCACGGCAGTCAGCCCGGCGAACAGGTGCTGGGGTACCGGCCCCTGGTGGGCATGGTGGGGGGAAAGGTGTTTGTCCGGGGCAGTGCGTCAGGGTTCAGCCAAAAAGACGCCAAACAGGTTCCGCTGACCGATGAGGACTGGCAGTGGCTGGAAACCGGGATTTCAAATTTTCTGAAAAAAATCGGCCGTATGGATCTGCGGGCTGCATTGACGGTCCGGCTGGAGTGGATGCTGCTGACGGCCAAATCCCCGCATGAAAAAGCCGACAGCCCGGACCGGCCGAATATGCAGGGGTTCAGAAAACAGGTGTGGGACCGGGAACTGGGGTCGGGCGGACTGATCGGAGATTTGCAGGAGATGGCCCCGGGAACCGTTCCGGTGGTCCCCACAGGGGAGCTGCGCCGGTATGTGCCGGTGTGGGAACACGGAAAATATATTTCTCCGTGCCAGGCAGCCTGTCCCACCGGGATCCCGGTTCAGGACCGCTGGGCCATGGTGAGGGCCGACAATGTGGACGAAGCCATTGCCATGGGCCTGACCCATACCCCGTTCCCGGCAACCGTATGTGGATATCTGTGCCCCAGCCCCTGCATGGCCGCCTGCACCCGGCATCAGGAAGGCATGCCCCCGGTGAATATCAGAAACCTGGGCCGGGCCGGGGAACAGGTCCCTCCCCCGGAACCGGCAAAAACAACCGGCAGAAAAATGGCAGTGATCGGTGCGGGTCCCGGGGGATTGTCCGCAGCCTGGCATCTGACCCTTGACGGCCATTTGGTGACCGTGTTCGATACCGGATCAGTCATCGGCGGCAAGATCGCCTCCGTGATACCGGGCTCCCGGATTCCTGAAAACACCCTGAAAGCGGAACTGGAGCGGATCAAGACCCTGATTCCCGATATCCGTCTGGCACAGTCCATTGATGCGGATGCCTTTGCCCGGATCCGGGATGAATATGATTTCACGGTGGTGGCGGCCGGTGCGAAAAAATCGAAATCCCTGCCCGTGCCCGGCATCGATCAGGCCGTGTCTGCCAATGCGTTTCTGTCGGATGCCAAAGCAAAGAAAATCACCCCGGGCAGACAGGTGGTGATCATCGGGGCCGGCAATGTGGGGTGTGATGTGGCCACCGAAGCCCATCGCCTGGGTGCCGGAGACATTACCCTGATTGATGTTCAGCAGCCGGCCGCATTCGGCAAAGAGCGGGAGGATGCGGAAAATTGCGGGGCCAGATTCCTGTGGCCCGTGTATATCAAAGAAATTACCGAACAGGGTGTGATGCTCCAGAACGGGGATCTGCTGCCGGCAGACACGGTGGTGGTCGCCATCGGCGATGTCCCGGACCTGGATTTCATTAAACCCCATCTGGCCGTGGACAACGGATATATTACCGTGGACCGGGTCAACCGGACTTCAGACCCCAAAGTGTTTGCCATCGGCGATGTAGTGGCCCCGGGGCTGATCACCGATGCCATGGGTGCGGGCAAACGCACGGCCCAGGTCATTGATCAGCTGATATCCGGAAAAGAAGTCCGGGAAATACCCGCCATGCCGGTCGTGGACAGATCCCGGGTTCATCTGGCATATTATGATCCCAAAACACGGCCTGATGATCTGATGTCCTGCGGTGATGCCTGTGCATCCTGCGGCAGATGCCGGGATTGCGGCATCTGCGTGGCGGTTTGCCCGGATGCGGCCATTTTCCGCAAAGATCTGGGAAAAGCAGGGTTTGAATACCGGGTGGATCCGGACCGGTGCATCGGGTGCGGCTTCTGCAAAGGAACCTGTCCCTGCGGTATCTGGGACTTGATACCCAATGCTCCCATGTGATCGGGTGTTTGAGTTTTTCCTTGACGGTACCCTTTTTGATTCGTATAAAAAATAAACCGAATGAAAAGGGGATGAGCTGTGAAACGGGGATGGTTGTCTTTTTTGGGACGCCTGGCATTGGGGTGTGGGGTGTGGGGGATGCTGATGACCGGTCAGGCAGACGCGATGCCTTCGCCGGACCGGGTATTGAAATTTGCCGTTCACACCAGCAGTCTGGGCAGTCTGGATCCTCATCTGCTGAATGGATCCCAGGATTACACTTATGCAGACCTGGTTTTCAATTGTCTGGTAAGGTATGTGCCCGGAGATCTGCCCCGGCTGGAACCGGATATCGCGGCATCCATTCCCACATATCAGCTTGAAAAAGGCCGCCAGGTCTGGACCGTTCATCTGAAAAAACGAATTTTCTTCCATCCCGGGCCGTTCAATCCGGGGTATGAGTTGACCGCAGATGATGTGATCTTTTCATTAAAGAAACTGGCGGACCCGGATTTCAGCGGTATGGCCGGGGAATACGCGGGTATGACGTTTGAAAAAATGGATGACCATACCCTGAAAATTATTCTGGAAGAACCGGTGTCCCCGTTGTTTTTTCTGCCGAAAATCGCCAATCACCGGGGCGGATACATTGTGAGTGAAAAAGCGATCCAAACGGGTGGTTATGACGCCTTTGCGACTCATCCGGTGGGTACCGGTCCGTTCATGTTTCACCGGTATGTGCCAAAGGAAAAATGCGAATTCAGAGCCTATGCCTGGTATTTTCGGGGACCCCCGAAACTGGCGGGCGTGGAAATGCATTTTATTCCGGACAATGACACCCGGGAGGCGGCCTTTGTAAACGGGGAGATGGATCTGATCCTCGGAGTGGGTGAACCCGGGTGGATCGAGCGCATGGCCCAGGTACCGGAAACCATAATCGATGTGTTCGGCCCGGGATTTACCGGCCTGTTTCATTTCAACACCTCCATTCAGCCGCTGAATGATCGCCGGGTGAGACAGGCCATCGCCTATGCCCTGGACCGGGACGTTTTTCTGGCGGCATCCAGCCCAAAGCTGGTGTCTCCGGTGCTGGCCCCCATGAGCCCGGCGTTTCTGCCCGGTGGGCTGACAAACGAAAAAATTATCAGCCTGGGGTTGAGTTTTAACCAAAATATTGAAAAAGCCAGAAAACTGCTGGCGGACGCCGGATTTGCAGATGGATTTTCCATGACCCTGTATGGATCTGAAAAACGGCTGTTTAAGACAAGCTATGAGATTTTGCAGCAGGCCTTGAAAGAGATCGGCATTGTCGTGGATTTAAACATCGTATCCCATTCAGAATACCATCGAATGATTCGGGACAACCAAAATGCCATCGTTCTTTATTTTACGCTCCGGCCCAATGCGGATACGTATCTGCGGGGGTTTTTTCATTCCGACGCCATTGTTCAGACCGGGATCAGTGCGTATACCAATTTTTCCCATTGTACATCCGTGGATGAACTGCTGGACAAGGCTTTAAAGGAAATGGATCCCATAAATCAGATCCGGTTGTGGGAGCAGGCCCAGATAAAAATTCTTCACGATGTCTGGGTGTATCCTTTGCTGGATATCAAGTATTGTGTGGCTCGGAAATCCGATCTTGACTATGGGCACGACCTGTTCAATACCCTGGCCGGGTATCCTCAGTTTGACGAACGTACCGCGTTTGTCTCGCCGTAAAGATCGGCGAATTAATTCCATCCGTGATTAGATTATTATTCGTTGATAGAATATTATACATTCTGTGAATTGTTATTTTATTTTATAGCCTTAGATAATTCCTTTTGCTGTTTTGAATATAATTTTATTCATTTTCTCTAATAGTCTTTTGTATGACCAGGGCCATCCCCGAAATGGGCAGCCAGTGATTAATAAATTCTCATTTAATTCAACATGCAGTAATCATTATTTATATTCATTCCACCCTGCCAGCAGCCCGGCCCGCTGACAGAGAGCTGGCAAGCAAGTTGCTAATAACAAATTAAATCGTCGGCAAAAGTGGTTTCATCAATGCATCAATGGGTAATTGACACGCCCAGGCTCTGAAAGAAAGGAAGATAGGTGAGTATGAGTCATTTTAAAATTAATCAGAAAGATCTTTTCTTCATCTTAAAAGAATATCTTAATTACGGGCAGCTCTGCGAATTTGAAAAATATGGTGATTTGAACGAAAAAACTCTGGATATGCTGGTTACAGAGGCCATCAGTTTTGCAAAAGGGGTACTGTCTCCCCTAAACGAAATCGGTGAGGAATGGGGGGTCATTTTTGATAACGGACGGGTGAGCAATCCCCCGGAGTTTAAAAAGGCCTTTGAGCAGTACGGCAGGGATGGCTGGACTGCGGCGGCAAGGAGTCCAAAGTTCGGGGGGCAGGGGTTTCCCGGAATGATGAGGATTATCGTCAATGACCTGATGTACGGAGCTTGCCAGTCCTTTAACATGGCTCCCAGTCTCACCCACGGGGCAGCTCATCTAATTGAAAGCTTCGGTTCAGAGGAGCTCAAGCAACGCTTTGTTCCCAAGATGTATAACGGCACCTGGTCCGGGACCATGTGCCTGACCGAGGCGGATGCAGGATCGAACCTTGCCGCTCTGACCACCACGGCGGTCAAGGAAGGAGATCATTATAAAATAAGCGGCACCAAGATTTTTATTTCCTGGGGAGAGCATGATCTTACGGAAAATATTGTACACCTGGTTCTGGCCCGGATCCAAGGCGCGCCTGAAGGGGTCAAGGGCATCTCTCTTTTTGTCGTGCCAAAGATCCGGGTTAATCCGGATGGTTCCCTGGGACAGTCCAATGATGTGCGCTGCGGCAATGTTGAAAAAAAGCTGGGGCTGCATGCTTCTCCCACGGCGGTTCTTCATTTCGGCTCCGAGGATGCCTGCGTCGGATATCTGTGCGGGCAAGAGAATCGGGGGCTCACCCACATGTTCCAGATGATGAACCAGGCCCGGATCAATACCGGCGTCTCCGGCATGACCTTGGCCTCCACTGCCTATCAGAACGCCCTGGAATATACAAAAACCAGGGTTCAGGGCCGGGATATTTCCGGAAAGACCTCCGGGGACACCCCCATCATTGAACACCCGGACATCCGCCGGAATCTTCTCTGGATGAAGGCGGCTGTGGACGGCATGAGAGCCATGATTTATACGGCTGCCTTCAGGTCTGATCTGGCAGACCAGCTGCCTGAAGGACCTGAAAAGGATCATCAGGCCGGTCTGGTGGATTTTTTGACCCCCATCATCAAGGCACATTGTTCCGATATGGGATTTCGAGTCTGTGAAACCGCCATCCAGTGCCTGGGCGGCTACGGCTTCTGCAAGGATTTTCCCTTGGAACAATATCTGCGCGATGCTAAAATCATGTCCCTTTACGAAGGAACCAACGGGATCCAGGCCATGGATCTTCTGGGCAGAAAAATGCAGATCAGAGACGGGGCTCCTTTCAATGCCTTTCAAAAAGAGATTGAAAACTTCTGCGCCGCCCATGACTCCCATCCCGAACTGGGGGAACAGGTTCAGGCCCTTAAGGCGGCGGCTGCCAAACTTTGGTCAACCGCCCAGGATATGCTCAAGCAACGGGCCAGTGATCCTCAGCAATGGGCTTCATACACCTATCCGGCCCTGACGGCCTTTGCCGATATTACCATGGTCTGGTCTCTGCTGAATATGGCTGTCGTTGCTTATCCGTCCAGTGAGAAAAAAGGAAAAAAATGGGACTTTTACAGGGCCAAAGTACTTCAGGCCACCTATTACACCGACATTACGCTGCCCCACACCTTGGCAACCATTGATATTTGCCGACGCCAGGGCAGGGAAATCCTGGTGATGCAGAACCATTCATTTTAGTGAAGTCTTTGTTTGGAAATCAAAAACTGACAGCTTGAAAAGGGTGTATCGTGAATTTTAAAGAGAATGATGTATTGGTAATGGATGCGGTCCGGACTGCCTTTGGCAGGGCCGGTGAAAAGGGAATCTTCTGGAAAACCCGGGCCGAGGACCTTTGTGTTGCCGTATTAAAAGGGCTCATGGAGAGAAATGTGGCAGTTTCCCCGGCCATGGTGGAAGATGTCATCTGGGGGGTTACCAACCAGATCGGAGAGCAGGGCGGCACCATCGGCCGGATGATTTCCATGCTGGCGGACTGGGGATGGGAAGTGCCCGGCTGCTCGGTAGACCGGATGTGTGCCGGCGGCCTTACTGCCGTAGGTTTCGGGGTTTCTTATATTGCCAGCGGCATGGCCGACTGCCTGGTGGCCGGAGGCGTGGAGCACATGGGCCATCTTCCCATGGGATATATGCGGGATTCCCATCCCAGGGCCGAAGAAGTCATGGGCGATGCCTCTGCCTTTAACATGGGCATGACCGCTGAAAACATTCATGACCTCTGCCCGGAATTCACCCGTACCCTGGCCGACACCTATGCGGCCGCCTGCCAGGAAAAAGCACACAAGGCCATGGCAGCCGGGAAAATGACTGACATGATCATCCCCATTGAGGTAGAACTCAACGATGGATCCACACTGCTTGCGGACACAGACCAGCATCCCAGGCCCGGCACCACAGTGGAAAGCCTGGCCAAACTGAAAACACCCTTCAGGGAAAACGGCCGGGTCACCGCCGGGAATGCCTCGGGGCTTAATGACGGTGCCAGTGCGACCCTCCTGATGAGCGGCAAAAGAGCCAAAGAGCTGGGCATGACACCTGCCATGCGCTGGGTCTCCACGGCCGTGGCCGGTGTCGATCCCAGGATCATGGGGGTGGCACCTGTACCTGCCACCCTCAAGGCATTGAAAAAGGCCGGGCTGACCATGGAAGATATGGACATCATCGAGGTGAACGAAGCCTTTGCGGTCCAGGCCCTGTATGATCTGGACCGGTTGGGGCTGAAACCGGATGACCCCCGGGTGAATATCTGGGGCGGCGCCATCGCCTTTGGTCATCCCCTGGCCTCTTCCGGCCCCCGGCTCATTGCCTTTATGAAGGGATTGTTCAAGGAAAATCCGGGTGCCAGATACGGCCTGACCACCATGTGTGTCGGCCGGGGCCAGGGCTACGCCATGATCTGGGAAAATCTGATCCGTTAAACAAAAAGAGGAATGGCAATGTCAAACCCTCAGTGCTTTGAAGATTTTCAGAACCGAATCCGCAAGTTTGTGGAAACAGAACTGGAACCCCTGTCCCTGGACATGGAGATCCGGGCGGAAATCCCGGAAAACATCGTGGACCGGATGCGGGACCTGGGCCTGTTCGGCCTGTCCATCCCAAAAGAGTACGGGGGGCTGGGTCTGAGTACCTTTGAAGAGATCATGATTTATGAAGAAATTACCAAGACCAATGCCTGCATTCGATCCCGAATCGGTACCAGCAACGGCATCGGTTCCATGGGGATTCTTTATGATGGGACAGACGCCCAGAAAAAGAAATACCTGCCCGGTATCGCCAGAGGCAGGCAGACCACGGCTTTTGCCCTGACAGAAGCGGATGCCGGCTCCGATGCGGCCTCCATCCGAACCGCTGCAGTGCTTGAAGGGGATCACTGGATTCTCAATGGTGCCAAGCTGTTTATCACCAATGCAGGTGAAGCGGATCTGTTCACGGTTCTGGCGGTCACGGATCCGGAAAAAAAGGCCAGGGGCGGGGTCACGGCTTTTGTGGTGGAAAAGGAGCGACCTGGCCTCCATATCGGTCCTCCCGACATCAAGACGGGTCTCAAGGGCTCACATACCCATGAGGTGGTGTTCAAGGACTGCCGGATTCCGGCAGAAAACGTCATCGGCGGGATGGAGCGGGTGGGTCTGGGTTTTGGCACGGCCATGCGTGTCCTGGATAAAGGGCGGCTTTCCATGGGCGCCTGTGCCCTGGGTGCCTCCCAGAAAGTCCTGGAAATCTGTCTCTCCCGGGTGAAGGCGTTGGGGGCTGTCCCGGACCAGGCGGTTCAGTTCGCACTGGCAGACATGGCCACCCGGATTTATGCGGCAAGACAGATGCTCTACCATGCTGCGTCGATGCGGGACAAAGGCGGGGACATTACCACACAGGCCTCCATGGTAAAAGTATTTTGCACGGAGACGGCAAGTTTTGTGACGGAAAAAGCCATGGAGGTGTTTGCCCTGGATGGCGCCCTGACATCTTCCCGTTTTGAAATGTTTTTCCGGGATGTTCGCCTGTACCGGATCTACGAAGGAACTTCGGAGATCCAGAGGAATATTATTGCTAGAAATCTTTTAAAAAAGTAACACAAATTCTGGAATCGCTGGCGAACGCTCAACTTCGCCCAGGGAGAAAAATAGTGAAGCTGACACAGGAGCAAAAACAGATCCGGAAAGCCGTACGGGATTTTGTCAAAGGGGAGTTCAAAAAAGAGGTCATCGATGAACTGGTCGAAACCAGGACTTTTCCCGAAAAAATCCTATCAAAGGCCGCAGATTTGGGTTTTATAGGAATCCAGATTCCGGAACGCTTTGACGGTGAAGGTCTTGGCTACCAGGAACAGGCGATTATTGCCGAGGAACTGGCAAAGGGCCATTCCACACTGGGAGCCGGCCTGGCCCTGACCGGGTACGGGGCAGACCTTCTCCTCTTTTACGGCAGCGATGAACAAAAAAGGACCTGGCTTCCCGGGATCGCCAAAGGTGAAATCCTGTCGGCTCCGGTCTTCGAAGATAAGATTCTGGAGAATATGGGTGCCCAAAATGAAATACGAGCGGTCAGGGAAGGCCGGGACTGGATCATCACCGGCACTCGGTCCCTGGTGGTCAACGGCAGAAACCGGGCCGCCCTTTTTCTGGTGCCCTGTGATACCGGTGCTGAACCCAGGGAAACCCGTTTTTTTCTGGTCCCGGCAGGGACAAAGGGGGTGGAACTCAAAGACCCGGGCAAAGGTCTGGGACTCTCCCTGGTCCCAATATCCCGAATCTCCTTTGACAAGGTCCGTATTCCGGAGACCAACATGATCGACACAGGAAAGGGGGAAAAAAATAAGATTGAAGACCTTGTGGTCGCTTGTTCACTGGGTCTGTCATCCCTTCTCGTAGGCACGGCCCAGGGTGCCTTTGACCGGGCCCTTGCCCACGTAAAACAGCGGCAGCAGTTTGGGAAAAAACTGGTGCAATTCCAGATCACCCGGCATAAACTGGCTGCCATGGCCACCCAAATTGACATGGCACGGCTTCTGGTCCGCAGGGCTGCCGTTGCACTGGATACGGGAAAAAACAAAGTAAAAGATTGCGCCATGGCCAGGCTGGCCGCAGGCCGGGCCGCGGTAGAGGTCTGTGACGAGGCCCTCCAATTGTTCGGGGGCTACGGGTATATCCGGGAATATGAAATTGAAGCCTATTACCGGGACGCCAAAATGCTTGAACTTCTTTCAGGCGGACCCCGGGCTGTGAAAGACACCCTTGCAGATCAAATCATCAAATAAGCGAAACCCTATACTCAGGAGACCAGATGACGTTTAATAACATTGATTACCAGGTCGAGGATCATATCGGCATCGTTACCTTGAACCATCCACCGGCCAATGCCTGGAATCTGGCGACAATGACCGAATTCGGACAAGTTCTGGATATGGCCCGTAAGGATCACCAGGTCCGGGTGCTCATCCTTACCGGCGGCGCCTCTAAATGCTTTTCAGCAGGCTTTGACGTCAGCGATGCAGCCAACGCGGCGACCACCAGTTCCATGGGCAGAGATCTGTGGAAAAAGCTGGACACCATAAAGAAGCCCACCATCGCAGCCATTAACGGGCACGCTTTGGGGGGCGGGCTTGAACTCTCTCTTTGCTGTCATTTCAGAATTGCCGCCGACAGCCCCGGAATCAAACTGGGGCTGACCGAATTGAATCTCGGCATTATTCCCGGCTGGGGAGGCACCCAGCGTCTGCCGCGGATAGTGGGACGGGCTAAGGCCCTGGACATGATACTGTTCAGCCGTCTTCTGGATCCAAAGGCGGCCCTGGGTGTCGGACTGGTGGACCGGTTGGTACCACCTGAAGCTCTTCTTGAAACGGTCCGGGAACTGGCCCGGGAACTGGCTGCCCGCCCCCCCATCGCCGTGGGATGTGTTATGGAGGCCATGAGCACAGGCCTGTACCAGGGACTTGATCCCGGACTGGAAAAAGAGGCTCAAGGCAGTGCATTGGTAAGGGATTCGGAAGACAGAAACGAAGGGTTCAGTGCTTTTCTCGAAAAAAGGAAGCCGGTGTTTCAGGGAAAATAAAGCAAAAAATAAGAGGGATCAGCAAAAAATGGGTAACAGATTATCTCAGGACTACGCGTCCAAAAAAATCTCAGCACAAGAAGCGGCCGCCATGGTTGATTCGGGTCAATCCATCCATCTCGGCGGCGCAGCCAACGTGGCGACCATTATCGGCAAATACCTGGCCCAGCGGGCCCATGAACTCGCAGATGTTCTGGTCCTGACTTATATTGATACGGCCAATTATGATTTCTGCCAGGCTGACCCGGAAGGCCGTGCCTTTAACTGGTACTCCGGTTTTCTTCTCGGTCATGTCAGACCTCTGTCCAAACAGCGGGGCGTGGGGGTGTATATTCCTGAAAGCTGGCATGCTGCCCCCGGGATTTATCGCCAGAAGCTCCATTTTGATTATTTTTTCGTCGTGACCGCCCCCATGGACAACAAAGGTTTTTTCAATTTCGG
>CALGAJ010000312.1 GCA_937951975.1 uncultured Desulfotignum sp. | reverse complement strand
TTCAAAAACATCACGGACGCCCGGCGCATTATCGGGGAAGCAACCGGCCAGGAGTTTAAACCCGGATCTATTGAATCCAAACAGCTGGATGAACAGATCGAGCTGGCAGCCGTAAAGCTGGCGCGTGAGATTGTGGATTCCGGAAAAACAGAAGCGGAGATTTTCGACGCCCTGGCGGAGCTACAGAGCCGTATGCCGAATCTGTCTGTCAGAACGTCCTCATCGATCAGAAACCAGGCATATTCGACGCCTCTGCCAATGGCCTATGTTGCCGCACGGCTGGCCGGTATCGGCGCAAAAACAAGCGTTTTTGACCCCTCTGGCGGCAATGGAGCCCTGTTGATTACAGCGGACCCTGACAATGTTCATGTGAACGAGTTGGATCCGGCAAGGGTCGAGGCGCTGGAATCACAGGGATTCGCTCAGGTGACCCAGGGTGACGGGACAGTCGAGCAGCCGGCAAGCCCGGCGGATGTCGTGATAGCCAACCCGCCCTTTGGTGTCGTGAAGGATGATGCCGGCAAATCTAAAAAATGGCAGATTAATCGCCAGTATGAAACGACGCAGATCGACCATGCCATGGTGTTTAACGCACTAAAGGGCATGAAAGACAATGGCCGGGCGGTGTTTATTATCGGCAGCGTAAAAGACCAGGATGTAACCCATAAGGGTCGGCAGCTGCTATACCGGAATCCTGATAAGGTTCGGTTCTTCAAAACGCTCCAAGACAACTACAATGTGGTTGATCATTTTTCAGTTTCTGGTAAACTATACTCAAAGCAGGGTGCATCTTGGCCGGTTGATGTCATCGTCGTTGACGGCAAAGGAAAATCTGACAGATCGCTGCCCGGTGTCGAACCTCCGGCCCTGCTGACATCGCTTGAACAGGTAAAGGAGAAACTCAATGAAAACACTGGCATGGGCACCGACAAATCTGGGCGAAGCGGCGATGTACGCGGGAGCAATCTGGGTGAAGCCGCGGGAAGTGGTGAAGCGTCAGGATCTTCCGTTTCACCTGGCAAGCAGGATTCTGGACCTGATCGGCCAGGAACCGGAACAAAAGCGAGCGGCCAGGGTGGCGGATCTGGAAAGACTTCTGGCGGAAAGAGATCTGTTGCCGGACGGTCTGGGGATGACGGACGATCCGGAACAGTCCGTGATCCTGATGATCGAGGAAAATCACCTGCTGAAGGAAGTTCTGAGCCTGATGCAGATACCCGATCAGCTGCCGACAAAACCGGTGACACAAGACAATCCGAGAGCCAGACAGATCCTGGAGAACGACAGCCTGGAAAGCTGGGTGGAAAACCTGATCGTTCCGTAAAAAAGAAATCCTCAAAACCCCCGAAAGACACAGACGCGCAGGTGTCCTATAAGCCTGCAAGCAAGTCCTCTGTTATCGGCACTCTGACGCCGGTCAATATGAGCACCGCCATGAAAAAGGCCCTGGCTGCCATGGAGAAAAAGCACGGCAGCGTAGACAAGTTTGTAGCGGATAAGCTCGGATACTCCGTTGAAGAGATAACCGGGAAGGACGGAGAATACGGGTACTTTTCCGGAGAGCAGGTTGACGCCATCGCCCTGGGCATCGAGAATATTGATTCCGGCGCCGGGTTTGTCATCGGTGATCAGACTGGTGTTGGTAAGGGTCGCGTGGTCGCGGCCATGATCCGATATGCAATGAGCCAGGGGCTTACGCCTATCTTTGTCACGGAGAAACCCAACCTTTACGCAGATATGTACCGGGACCTGTCCGACATCGGCATGGCAGATATGGCAGACAAGATCCTGATGACCAACCGGGATCAAAAAATTTCCCTGACCGAAGACGGCTCCATCGACCTGGTGACGAAATCAAACCACAACACCCTGCTTCGAAATGCGGCCGCTTCCCAGGAAATCCCGGATCCGTTCAAGGTGGTGTTTACCACTTATGACCAGATGAATGAAGCCAATTCTCCCCGGCGTGATTTGTTACGGGCGATTGTTTCCAACAGCATGCTGATCATGGATGAGGCCCATAATGCCGGCGGGACAGAGGGAGCGAAGGTCACGGACAAAAAATATCCCCGGTCGATCTTTTTCCGGGAGCTGGTCCGGGAAGCCCGGGCCGTGTTTTATTCTTCCGCGACCTATTCAAAACGGCCAGGCACCATGGACCTGTATTCCAAGACGGATATGCGGTTTGCCGTGGATGATGTGGCGGACCTGGGCGCAGCGATAGATGCCGGCGGTGTCCCGCTCCAGCAGGTGGTGGCATCCTTGTTGACCGAGGCCGGCCAGTATGTCCGACGGGAACGCAGCTTTGACGGCATTGATTATGCCACAAAGACAGTGAGGGTGGACCGGAAAGTGTCAGAGGCTGCTGCCAAGTCGTTTGCGGAAATCAAGCGGTTTTCCGATGATCATATTGAGCCGGCCATCGATGAGGTAGGCGATGACTTGGCCGGATCCGGAGGGGCAGCCACTGGTGGGTCCGCAGCAAAAGACGAACAGGTCCAGTCTACCGGCTTTTCTGCCGTCATGCACAACCTTGTCAACCAGCTGCTGCTGTCCATGAAAACCTATGGAGCTATTGACGAAGCAATCACAGAATTCAAGGCCGGCAAAAAACCGGTCATCACCCTGTCCAATACAATGGGGTCTTTCATAGAGACGTATGCCGAACGCTTTGAGCTGAAGCCCGGGGATCACATCGGGCTGAGGTTCAATGACCTGATTTTTGAATACCTGGACAAAACCCGCCGGTACACGACCGGGTCCCCATTTTCAAAGAACCGGACACAACACTATCTCACAGATGCGGAGCTGGGGCCGGCCGGTGTGGCAGAGTTCAACAAAATCCGCGACATGATTTTTTCTTTGGATTTGGGCGATCTCCCCGTTTCACCGGTCGATTATATCCGGTTCAGGCTGGAGGAGGCGGGGTTGAAGGTCGCGGAAATTACCGGCCGGGACCAGCGGATCGATTACCAGGCCGACGGAACCCAGAGGTATGCACGGCGCGGCAGCGAAGAAAAAAGCATCAAAGCAAGGACCGCCACCATCTATGATTTCAATACGGACAAGATCGATGCCCTGGTGATCAACCGGTCCGGATCCACCGGTCTTTCCCTGCATGCCCTGCCGAAACACGAGGGACACCAGCCGCCGCAGCGGCACATGATCATCCTTCAGGCAGAAGGGAATATTGACACCCACATGCAGATGCTGGGCCGGATCAACCGGGCCGGCCAGATCAATGCCCCCTCATATTCACAGTTAGTGGGAGACACCCCGGCGGAGATGCGGCCGGCTGCCGTACTGGCCGCCAAGATGGCAAGCCTGAATGCGAACACCACCGCAGACACCGACAGTGCCGTCACCGCCAAAGGGGTCACCAACTTCATGAATAAGTATGGGGACCAGGTGGCGGCCATGATCATGGATGAATATCCGGAATGGCATAAGGCGCTGGGCTCTCCGCTCAAAGACGCAAAAGACGGTCTGAAAAAACAGGACGCTGCCAGAAAAATTACCGGCAAAATCCCGATGCTGCCGGTAAAGGACCAGGAACAGTTGTACGCCATGATCGAGGATGAATATAACGCCTTGATCGACCAGCTGAACGCTACCGGTGAAAACGACCTGGAGGCCCGGACGTTTGATACCGATGCCCGCATATTGAAGACGGCCGAGGTGGTAAAAAGAACCGGACCGTCACCCTTCCAAGGGAGCGCCGAGGCCCAGCTTGTGGATATGAAAAAGCTGGGCAAATCCTATACCGGGGAACAGGTCAAGCAAATCCTGGAAGAAAAGGTGCATGGTGAAAAAAAAGATGCGCCGATCCGGGAAACCATCGACAAAGGTAAGGCCGACACCCTGAAAAAAATTCAAACAGCAATTGGCACCTTCGATGAGTATGTAGCTGACCGGGTGGATGATATCGAGGATCCGCAGCGCCGGAATGCACTGGAAACCAAATTGCAGGGTAACAAGGCCGATTTTACCAAGGTGGAACAGGAACTGTATCCCGGGAGAACCGTCAACCTGGTCATCGGTGACGAAGAATACTTCTCAACCGTCGTTGAGGTAAAACAATCCGGCTCCCCGAAAAACCCCCTTGCCATGGGAACTTGGAAAGCGACCTTTGCCATTGCCGATTCCATGAGACGGATCACCTATTCCTTCCTGGACCTGGCAAAGCCGGATGTCATGTATCCTGTTGGGCTTTTGTCTGAAAATGATCTGTCCAGATACGACAACGCCAGCCAGGACGCCCGGGAAGAACGAACCATTATCACTGGCAATATGCTGGCCGCGTATGACAAATTCAAAGCCGGACGGATTATCAATTTCACAACCCATGACGGTGAGGTGAAGCAGGGTATCCTGATGCCCAGGAAGTTTGATCTGGACAAAGCCAACCAGGAGCGGCCGGTTGTCCTGAATGATGTGGACAGCGCAATGACGGTCCTGGAAGCCGGGAAACTTCTCAAGACCAGGGATGACCTGGTCATCACCAAAATACCCGGGATAGACCGGTGGGCCGTGAATGTGCCGGCCGCCAAAGCAAAGGGCAGCAAGTATTATTTGAATGGCCGGATCCTTGATATCTTCGGCACTGATTTTGTCAAGTCAGGGAGCCGGATGCGGGCGTTTGCTGAAGATAAGGCAACCCTTCGCAAGCTGGCATCATACCTGATTAATGACATGGGAGAAACCCTTCGCAATATTCATGAGGCGGACAGCGTAAGGTCATTGCTTGGTATTGAAACGCAATCTTTGACGCCCGTGACAGAGAGGTCGCTTGCCAAATTCTCCACCTCAACTGACTACACCCCGGGCCAGGGCCTTTCCCTGAACGATATCCGGAAACGGTTCCCCGGCCAGGCGGTTTTCCTGTCACCTGACG
>CALGAJ010000311.1 GCA_937951975.1 uncultured Desulfotignum sp. | reverse complement strand
TGGTTCCAATGTTTACATGCGGCTTCTTCCGCTCAAATTTCTCCTTAGCCATCTTTAAATTCCCTCCTGCCAGTTATTATGGAGCCCATGACCAGAATCGAACTGGTGAACCTCTTCCTTACCAAGGAAGCGCTCTACCGACTGAGCTACATGGGCATCACACGGCAATTGTAAATTAACCCTGACTCGCACTCCAGAATGCGGGGATCATGGATGGCTGGAGCGGGAGACGAGGTTCGAACTCGCGACATTCAGCTTGGAAGGCTGAAGCTCTACCAACTGAGCTACTCCCGCTAATCGATAACTTGAGCAATCATTATTATAGATTGCCATGTAGTAACGACCGCTATCAGATCTCCTACATATTATGTGTGGTGGTGGGGGGAGGATTTGAACCTCCGAAGGCTGAGCCGTCAGATTTACAGTCTGATCCCTTTGACCACTCGGGAACCCCACCCCGGTATTTTTGGAGCCGATACCCCGAATCGAACGGAGGACATTCTCATTACAAGTGAGATGCTCTACCAACTGAGCTATATCGGCAATTTAAGTGATATTAAAACCATCACAACAAAAAGACCGAAAAATTATAGCAAAGAGGTTCGGGTTTATCAAGTATTATTTTTTATTAATTTATGTACCTTGCTTTTTTTTCAAACTGCAATCTGCACCGTATAAATGAAAACTGTCTTTTTTTCAAGCTTTATTCAAAAAAATTTGAAGATTTTTCTGAAATCCCCTGTAAATATGGGTTTTCCTATTGACAACACACCCATAATTTACTAATTATCCTGCAAATTCAACACTTTTTGAATTCAAAAAGGGGGCTTAATGTATCATTTAAAAATTACGGCATTGATTGTTGCCGTGTTGATTACCACCGGATGTCAACAGACCTTTCGACAGAATTCAAACACTCCGATCCATAGTGATAACAGCGGGTTGTCCTCCATAAGCTCTGACTCTGAACGGACGGCCCCTTCTCGAACAAATACCGTAAACAGTTCCTCGCAGGCGCATCAGCGGTCCCTGGGATATATTCGGAATGCGGACATATCCCCTGCTGACGTTCCGGAATCCGTGTATGTGGAACAGGTCAAAATCGATCAGTCCCTTGAATTGTGCAATCAGGCCCAGGAAATGTGGGAAGCGGGCCGTCTGGAAGATGCGCTCGCCTATCTTGATGATGCCTATGCCATTCTTCTTGAAATCGATATGGAAGCTTCTCTGGATATCAATCAGCAGAAAGAAGACATCCGGTTTCTGATATCCAAGCGGATACTTGAAATCTATGCATCCCGGCAAGTGGTGGTTGCCGGATCCCATAATGAAATTCCCATTACCCTCAACGAACATGTCCAATATGAAATCAAACGGCTCACAGGTCCGGAAAAACAATTTTTAATCAATTCTCTGAGACGGGCCGGACGCTTCCGGCCCTACATCCTGTCCCAGCTAAAGGCGTCCGGCCTGCCGGAAGAACTGTCCTGGCTGCCCCTGATTGAAAGCGGGTACCAACTCAGAGCTTTGTCATCTGCCAGAGCACTGGGATTATGGCAGTTCATTCCTTCCACCGGCCATAAATTTGGTCTGACCCGGAATCGATATATTGACGAGCGGATGGATCCGGAAAAAAGTACCCGGGCCGCCATTGCTTATCTCAAGGAGCTGCATAATCTTTTCGGCGACTGGACCACCGTACTTGCCGCCTATAATTGCGGCGAAGGCCGGGTGTTGAGAACCATCCGAAATCAGCGACTCAATTATCTGGACAATTTCTGGGATCTATACCAGGATCTGCCCAGGGAAACCGCCCGGTATGTCCCCCGGTTTCTTGCAACCCTTCACATCATACAGAATTTAGACACCTATGGAATAACCGTAGACAACCCGCTGGAACCTCTGCCTTATAAATCTTTTGAAGTCAAAAAACAGATCCGTCTAACGGATATTGCCAAGGAAATTTCAGTGAGTATAGAAGACCTCAGAGCCCTGAATCCGGAGCTTCGTGATGATATCCTTCCCCCTGAAACCTACAGTTTAAAAATTCCCGAAAACAAGTCAGAGATATTTCTGGCCCGTGTGGATAAAATCAAGACCACTTATTCCACGCCGCAGCTGACCGGAACGGTATACCATAAAATACGCAGAGGCGAGACGCTGTCCAGCATAGCAACCCGGTACGGCACAAGTGTAAATGCCATCGCCAGTGTCAACAACATCCGTAGAAACCATCGGATCATTGCCGGCAATTCAATCAAAGTGCCCGCATCAGGCAAAATCTCCCACAACACTGCCAGTCAAAGTACCGCACCCAAAAAACAAACCCCGGTCCGGTATAAGGTACAAAAAGGGGACAGCCTTTGGGGGATTGCCAGAAAATTTTCAACCACCACCAAAGAAATCATGCGTGCGAACAATCTGTCCAATGCCACGCTTCATGTGGGCCAGGTACTTACCTTGTCCCCATCCCAGACATCCGCGTCCACATCTTCCTATTATGTAAAATCAGGGGACAGTCCTTTTTTGATTGCCCAAAAACACAAGATGAGTTTAGATCGATTGCTCGCCTTGAACCGGCTGAGTAAAAGCTGCAAAATATTTCCCGGCCAGAAACTCATTGTAGAATAATTCATAACCTGCCCCCGTAGCTCAGTGGATAGAGCATTGGATTCCTAATCCATGAGCGCAAGTTCGATTCTTGCCGGGGGCACCATTTCCATGAACGGCTAAGTTCGCATGCCAGAAACCCATATGTCTGCCCACAAACCGCCATGGGTGCCCGCAGCAAAACCGGAACTGCTCGCACCGGCCGGAAATTATGAAAAACTTGAAATTGCCATCCATTACGGTGCGGATGCCGTTTATCTGGCAGGCAAGGATTTCAGTCTGCGGAACTATTCCGGCAATTTCACAGAAAAACAGCTGGCCCAGGCGGTATCCCTGGCCCATGCCAACAACCTCAAAGTTTATGTGGCCTGCAACATCTATTCCCGCAATGAGGAAGCCGCAGCGATCAGCCGTTTCCTTGCAACCGTGGGTCGCATAAACGCTGATGCGGTAATTGTTTCAGATCCCGGAATTATCCGGCTCGCCCAACGCGTCATCCCCCGGATCCCCATTCATCTGAGCACCCAGGCCAACACGACCAATTACAACAGTGCACTTTTCTGGCAGTCCATGGGTATCAAACGGATCAATCTTGCCAGAGAACTGTCTTTGCGGGAAGTGACCCATATATGTCGGCACACAAGCATGGAGACTGAAATATTTGTTCATGGCGCCATGTGCATGGCTTACTCCGGTCGATGTCTGTTGAGCACCTTTCTGACCGACAGGGACAGCAACCGGGGGTTGTGCAGCCATCCATGCCGGTGGCGGTATTCCCTGGTGGAAGAATTGCGGCCCCACGAGTTTTATCCTGTTACTGAAGATGCCAGAGGCACATATATATTTAATTCCAAAGACTTATGCATGATTCAGCATGTGCCTGAACTGATTCAAACCGGGGTCACATCCCTTAAAATCGAAGGCCGTATGAAAGGGATTCATTATCTGGCAACCGTGGTCAAAACTTACAGGGATGCCATAGATGCTTATATGGCCGATCCCCAGAATTATAGCCCCAATCCCCAGTGGGTGGAGGATCTTTCCCAGGTGTATCACCGGGAATACGGAACCGGGTTCTATTTCGGTAAATCCGGGGCGGTTGCGCCCAATTACGCCGATATTCACCAGGGGCAGATTCACCGGTTTATAGGAAAAATACTGGCGTGCCATGATCACAACCGGCATCTGGTGGAAATCCGGAACAAAATCTCCCGCACGGATTCAGTGGCAGTGCTGTCACCGGGTGTGCCGGTCAGAAAAAGTGATATTTCTGGGTTATTTGATCCGGATGGCAACACCATTGAACACGCCCAGCCCAATACAAAGGCGATACTGAAACTGGCACATCGTTTTTCCGTACATGACATTGTATGCAAAACCGGATGAGCATTCATTTACAAGGTCAAACAAATGATTCGAAAAGCTGTACTGGATGATGTGAACACTATCCACGCATTACTTCAGTTCTATAACAAACGGGGAGAACTTCTGGCCCGGCCGTTGAGCAAACTGTACGATCACCTGCGTGATTTCTGGGTGTATGAAGATCCGTCATCTCATCAGATAACCGGTTGCTGTGCCCTTCAATTCTGCTGGGAAAGCCTGGCGGAAATCCGGTCTCTGGCCGTTGCCGTGGAACACACGGGCCAGGGGATCGGGACCATGCTTACGGAACGGGCCATTCAGGAAGCGTTTTACTTTAAAGTCCGGGATCTGTTCACTCTGACGTATCGACCCAGCTTTTTTCAGCAGTTCGGATTCACGGTCATAGATAAAAATGACCTGCCTGTGAAAATCTGGGCCGACTGTATCGGATGTGTCAATTTTCCCAATTGTGATGAAACCGCGATGATCAAAAAACTCGATATGTCACGGGTGTGAGTGTTTTGGTCAGTCCGTGGCATAGATCATCTTGTATGGGATCGGTGCCCGATGCAGTACGGCGGGTTTTGGCAGAATATGTTCTTCCGCCACAGTGAGCCAGTTGGCGTCCGGTTTGACTTCACGCAACCGGCCACCCTCGGAAGGCAGTGCATGGGATGTGTAGTCGTACCAAACATTCAGGATGCACACCACGCTCTTACGCTGGCGGGCCACCACATAATTTTTGGTAAAACTGTTCCGGGATATCCCTCCCAGTTCCGCCAGATATTTGATCCGATCATCCGGGATCTCCACCAGCACGGCTTTGGATACCCCTTTTTCATCGATGCGCAACAGGCCCCTTGATTCACTGGACGCCACATATACCGTGGTGATGCCGTCCAGCTGCCTGAAATA
>CALGAJ010000310.1 GCA_937951975.1 uncultured Desulfotignum sp. | reverse complement strand
AATGCTGGCATACTCACCCGCACGGACAAAGGCCGTATCGTTTTCCCCTATGATGCAGTGAAAGTCGAGTTTCTGCTGCATGCGGCATAATGTAATCCTTCCGGCCGTTTGAGGTGTATTATGTTGGTTCTCGTGAAAAAGCCCCGTATTGAGCTGTCCATTCAGGGTGAGAATGTGGATGAACTCATCGAATGGATTCGTAAAAAATTTGAAGTAAGCATTCTGACATCCGACAATGCAGATAGTGTTGCCATCGAGGAAACCGATTTCTGGCAGGAAATGCAGTCGAATCGAATCGGCAATCTGCTTGCAGGTGCCAGACTGAAAGCCAATCTGACGCAGGCACGCCTCGCTGAAAAACTCGGCATCCGTCAGAACATGATTTCTGACTATGAACGAGGCAAGCGAAGGCTTTCGCCCGAAATGGCAGCGCGCCTCGCTGAAATCCTTGATATCAAAGCTAACAGAATTTCATAGGGGAGGACCCCCCATGGAAAAACACCTGCCCATCATCTACGTGCGGGGATACGTCGGAACCCAGGGGGCTGTGGAATCCACCGTGGACAAGCCCTACTACAGCTTTAATCTCGGCTCCAACCAGGTGCGCACCGGCCCGGATGCAGCCGGATGTTGTCCTGCCGGCTTGGACCCACCAACCGCCGGGCCGGTCCTGAAATGATTGAAGCCATTCGCCGCCTGTGACCCTTTTGTTTTTCGGCTGCCTATTCTGGTGTTCAAGACCGAACAGACTACCACAGCAATTTGTTCTGTATTAAAAAAATGCTGCATAATCAATTTGACGATCCAGATCATTCCATTGATGAAGAGAGATTTATACTTTTAGGTTTCAGCCAAAAGTTTGAAGTCCTGGTTGTTTGCCATTGTTATCGCAGTGATGAATCAATGATTCGTATCATTTCTGCAAGAAAGGCAACCAGGAAAGAACAAAAAGTGTATTTCAGGAGGTCATGATGAGAAAAGAATATGATTTTGAAAATATGAAAAGCCGTAAAAATCCTTATGCCAGGAATCTGAAAAAACAGGTTACCATTCGAATTGGTGTAGATATTATAGATTATTTCAAAAAGCAGGCGGAAGAAACAGGTGTTCCCTACCAGAATTTGATTAATCTTTATTTACGGGACTGTGTTCAATCCAACAGAAAACTGTCCATAAACTGGACCCGGTAAGATATTGCATGTTTAACGTGCCCGGATGCGGGAATTCCTGGATTTCCCGGCGGACTGGGACCCGGCCCGCCTGAACGAGACGGGCGGGAACTTTCCCGTTGACCGGGTCTTTTCACCTGACCGGCACCGGTCCCATGGTGGAGATTTTCGGAAGCCGCATGGAGATTACCAACCCCGGTCTGCCCCTGGTCCAGACCGACCGATTTCTCGACAGCCCGCCCCGCTCCCGCAACGAAGCAATGGCCTCTTTCATGCGCCGCATCGGCGTTTGCGAGGAACGCGGCAGCGGCAGCCGCCTGGTGAGGTACAAATGGGTCGGCCTTGACAGCGAACTCCCGGCCGCAGGCAAACGCTATCCCTGCAATGACAATATCCGGTTCAAGCTGCCGTCCAAGAACCTGGAACAGGGGGATCTGGTGCTTCGGGTCCGGGATGAGCGTGGGGATTCCACCTGACATCTGCTCTGGCATCCGCCGGAGGAAACCGGTGACTGTTGAGCTAAACAGGGATCTATTTGAGTGAATTATCCATCCAGCTGGTCAGTAAGGATTTCGATAACAAATCAGCTAAGGGGCAAATGACATGAAAGGTGAAAAGATTGACGTAAAGGGAACTGAAATTACAATCTTTGAAATTAACCAGAACGACTACCTGTCCCTTACGGATATTGCCAGATACAAGAATTCGGACGAACCAAAGGATGTGATCAAAAACTGGATGCGCAGCAAAAATACTATTGAATTCATTGGGTTATGGGAAAAATTGAACAACCCGGATTTTAAAGGGGTCGAATTCGACCACTTTATTAATGAAGCAGGCTATAACAGTAAGAAAGATTGAAGGCAAGAAATGAAACCGAAAGGGAATATCTGTTGATCTGCATTTATCGGAGAACCCATGGACAAATACCTGCCCATCATCTACGTGCGGGGATACGCCGGAAGCCAGGGGGCTGTGGAATCCACGGTGGACAAGCCCTACTACGGCTTCAATCTCGGCTCCACCCAGGTGCGCACCGGCCCGGACGGCGATCCGGACTTCTTCATATTTGAAAGCCCGCTGGTCCGCCTGATCCGGGACCACGGGTACACGGATCTGTTTGCCCGGATCGACGGGGACGGGGCCGTGGAACTGCTCAACGGCGAAGACGCCCTGTATGACACCGGCAAATTCCCAACCCGGTCCCTCTGGATTTACCGCTACTACGACCGGACCTCGGACCGGGCCGGCGACGGCACAAGGGATGTCATCGAAACCCTGGCGGAAAACCTGGGCCGCCTGCTGGATTATGTCCTGGCACAGACCCGTGCCCCCCGGGTCCACCTGGTGGCCCACTCCATGGGCGGGCTCATCTGCCGGTCCCTGATCCAGCGGGTCCTGAAGCAGCAGGCCGCCGCAAAGATCGACCGGGTCTTCACCTATGCCACGCCCCACCGGGGCATCCACTTCCGCCGGGGCCTGGGCTTTCTGACCCGGGTGCGGGACCTGCTCGGGCTCAATGACGCCGACACCTTCGGCCCGGCCCGGATGCGGGAGTTCCTGGATTTCCCGGCGGACTGGGACCCGGCCCGCCTGAACGAGATCGGCGGGCACTTTCCTGTCGACCGGGTGTTTTCGCTCATCGGCACCAACCACACGGACTACAATCTGGCCCGGCTGGCCGTGGGACCGGGCAGCGACGGCCTGGTGCAGATGGACCACGCCTATGTCAAAGGCAGCAGCCGCGCCTTTGTGTACCGCAGCCACAGCGGCCCCCTGGGCATTGTCAACTCGGAAGAAGGGTACCAGAACCTCCAGCGCTTCCTGTTCGGGGACACCAGCGTGGTCATCGACCTGGAACACGTCCGGCTCAAAGATTCCCTGCGGGACAACGACGATCTGCGGTTTCTGCTCATCGAAACCACGGTCCTGATCCGGGGGGAGCAGATCGTGATGACGGACCAGCGCGAGGAGCACGGCTCCGCCCTGACCGTCCCGGCCCGGGCCCTGGAAACGGGATGCGAAACCCTGTTCCGCACCTATCTGATGAAGGCCTACCGGCCCACTGCCCGGGACCGCTACTCCAACTTCCAGATCCGGCTCCGGTTTGTCCCCCTGTACGTGCGCAACCGCCGGGTGCTCCGGGATCGACACTACCTGAGCGAACCCCTGTTTCAGCACACCCTCACCGTGGGCATCCGGGACAGCGACGCCGGCGACGGCCGCCTGGTGCGGGCCAGATGGGCCGGTCTGGACAGCGATCTCTCGGCCGCAGGCAAACGCTATGCCCGCAGCGACAACATCCGGTTTCCGCTGCCGTCAAAGAACCTGGCCCAGGGGGACTTGGTGCTGCGGGTCCGGGATGAGCGGGGGCATTCCACATAGCATTTGCTTTGGCATCCGCCGAAACTGCAAAATGATGTTTCTTAGTTAAACAAAACGCGTTAAGTTTAATTAAAACCCTGAGTAAGTTAAGGAAAGCAAGGGAGGTGATCCAGTGAGCATCGACCGTCCGGAGAATGATCTGCTTGGCATCCTGGCGGAGCTGCGCAAATTGCCCAAAGAAACCGAATGGGCCGAGTTCAAGCACAATAATGCCGAACCGGACGAGATCGGTGAATATCTCTCCGCCCTGGCCAATGCCGCGGCCCTGACCGGCAAGGTCCATGCCTGGCTCGTCTGGGGCGTGAACAACGACACCCATGAAATCATCGGCACTATCTTCAATCCGGCATCCGCCAAAATCGGTAACGAGGAGCTGGAAAGCTGGTTGCTGCGCCTGCTCTCACCCAAGATCAACTTCCGATTTTATGCGATACAGGCCGAAGGCAAACCGGTCGTGCTGCTGGAAATCGGTGCAGCCTTTCGTCATCCCGTGCAATTCAAGGGAATGGAGTTCATCCGCGTCGGTTCCTACAAAAAGAAGCTGAAAGACTTCCCGGAAAAAGAGCGGGAACTGTGGCGGGTGTTTGACCGCACTCCTTTTGAAAAGGAGGTCGCCGCCGAAAACATTGCCGCTGAGAAGGTGCTCAAACTGCTCGATTACCCTGCCTACTTCGATCTGCTGTCCCTGCCGCTTCCCGAAGGCCGGGACGGCATTCTGTCTGCCCTGGCGGCCGACGACATGATAACCCCTGGCAAAAGCGGCAAATGGCACATCACCAACCTCGGTGCCGTGCTGTTTGCCAAACGGCTGGCTGATTTCCGGACCCTCACCCGCAAGGCAGTGCGCGTGGTACTCTACAAGGGTGAAAGCCGGGTGGAAACCGTGCGTGAACAGGAGGGCGGCAAAGGCTACGCCGCCGGATTCGAAGGACTGATCGGGTTTGTCACCAATCTGCTGCCCAGCAACGAAGTCATCGGCCAGGCCCTGCGCAAGCAGGTCCCCATGTTCCCGGAACTGGCTATCCGTGAGCTGGTGGCCAACGCCATCATCCACCAGGATTTTCACCTGACCGGCACCGGCCCCATGGTGGAGATCTTTGGAAGCCGCATGGAGATTACCAACCCCGGCCTGCCCCTGGTCCAGACCGACCGCTTTCTCGACAGCCCGCCCCGCTCCCGCAACGAAGCAATGGCCTCTTTCATGCGC
>CALGAJ010000309.1 GCA_937951975.1 uncultured Desulfotignum sp. | reverse complement strand
GCCACCAACAAAAATCTGGAAACCCTGATCCGGCAGGACCGGTTCCGGCAGGACCTGTTTTTCAGGATCAATGTGATTCCCGTTCACCTGCCTCCGCTGCGGGAAAGAAAACAGGACATCCCTTTGCTGACCCGGACCTTTATCCGGCGCCTCAACAAAAAAACAGGCAAAATGATCCAGGGGCTGGACAATTCCACCATGGGTCTGTTCATGGATTATACATGGCCGGGCAATATCCGGGAACTGCAAAACGTCATGGAATACGCGTTTGTGGTGGCGGACCACACCACCATCGGCCGGCACCACCTGCCCCGGCACCTGGCGGCCGGCAATCCTGCGCCCCACCCGCCGGATTCCACTGAAACGGCCCTGTCTCCGGCAACCGATGAAAAAACAGCGTTGATTCAGGCATTGAAACAGACCCGCGGCAACCAGACCCATGCGGCCCGGTTGCTGAACATCTCCCGGGTCACGGTATGGAACCGCATGAAAAAATACGGTATCGATCTGACACGGGAACTGTCCATATGACCCGCAGTCATCCGCCCATACGGTATAAAGCGCTTACGCCTCCTGGATCTGTGCAGTGACTTGAAACGCGGGCGGGTTGAGAATATTGCGTTTTACCGTGCACAGTCCGGCGGTTTTGACAATCGCGGATTTGTATTTTTTGGGAAACCCCGGGGGCAGGCTGATATCAATATTTACATTTTCAATCAAATGGCTCTGGTCATTTCTGTCAAAGGTCAAAGACATTTTCAGGCCCGTGGTATCGATATTTCTTTCTTCACAAAAATAAATCACATAAATACCGGCACAGGTACCCATGGAAGCCAGAAACAGGTCAAACGGTTCGGGTGCACTCCCGTCTCCCCCCTCATCTCTGGCCTGGTCTGTTTCAATGGTAAACCCGTTGTACCGGGCGTTGACTTTTTTATTACCGGGAAATAAAATTTCCATGGTCATGGACATCGCTCCTTTGTCAGCAGAATCTCAGGTGTATTCAACTTTTACATTTCCGCATACTATAATCAGGATCACAGATATTGCAAATTATTTTGCGGCCCTGACAGGGGCCGGGTCACAACTTATTGAATCGATGCCAGGTTTGCTGTCAGGACAGCCAGTTGATCGGTCAAAAGGGACTTGAACCGGTCCAGGGTGATGGGATACGCCTGCATGGGAATGCCCATCCAGTCACAATACTCCAAAAATCCTTCAGGGTCTTTTTCCATATAGTCATCCATGAACCCGATGCCGTCCAGTACCACCGCCCCGCCGGTATGCCGGGGAAAATTCTCGTTGGCCATCAGCCGGGTGGGTTTATCCGGATTGACATAACAGTATTTGCCTCCGTACACCACAATCACCCCTTTGGCCCGGGATTTTGCTTTTTCAATGGCTTTGCCCAGCTGGCGTTCCAGTTCCCAGATGTCCTGATGAAGGCCCGGGGTGGTAAAATAAATATGGTCGGTGTCTATAAAGTTTTCTGCTGTCAGGAATTCGATTTCCGGACGCAGGGTGCCACATGCCACGATTGCCGTATCTGAAAAGGACTGTGTCATTCGGATCTCCCTTGATTTGAGTGTATTGGTCGGAAACCCGGAACCGCTCCTGGCGGTATCAAGCGGTTCCGGGTTTCCGGCGGCAAGTCAGATGATGGAGGCAAGTAAATGCCATTACTTGATCTGATCACCGAAAACAGATCAATGCAGGGTTCATGCCATATCAGTCGAAATAATCATAATTGCGCTGAACTGCCAGGGCTGACACCGTTTTCAAATATTGTTTTTTTCATGGATGCCCGGTTTGCCCGGGTATCGTTACATACCCACATAATAGTAACGTTACGTGGCGCCACCCTGTTTCCAACGGCAAACAAATGCAATTTTGCAACCCCCTGTTTATCTCGATGACAAAAAGCGACCCGTGCTCACTGTTGTCCCAGAAAATATGCCTTCACAAAACACTTGACAACAGACCGGGTTGCCATATATGTTGCTAATAAGGTAGCAACTTTAATTGAATCGTCTATCAATCAGGTCAGGAACGAATCATTGAAAAACAAATCCAAACTCAGGGATCTGGGGTTTTCCCAATACGAAGCCGCCTGCTACATGGCACTCCTGGGAAACCATCCAGCCAACGGCTCCCAGGTCAGCAAAATTTCCGGAATTGCCAGGTCCCGGATTTATGATGTGCTGCGGAATCTGGCAGCCAAGGGGTTTGTCATCGAGGTCAACACCGGTCAGTATGCCCCGTTGCCCGTGGATGAACTGGTGCGCCGGCTGCGGCGGGACTTTGAATCCAGCATCCAGGCGTTTGAAGCGGAGATCGCCCGGGCAAACCGGAAAAACGATCTGGAGTTCATCTGGACCCTGACGGGGTATGATAATGTCATGGAAAAGGCCCGGCACATGATCCAGGGGGCAGAAGTTGAAATTTATGTCCGGCTGTTTCCCGAGGCTGATCTTTATCTGTCCAAAGATCTGATGAAGGCGGAAAAAAAAGGGGTGGCCATCCGTTACATCGCCATGGGCGATATTCCGAAACGCTTTACCGTCCAGGTCACCCATCCGGACCACCAGAACCTCATCCAGACCATCGGGGGCCGTTCCTTTGACATCATCACCGACAAAAACGAAGCTTTGGTGGGAATTTTTGAAGTGGGCAATGAAGACCACTCCCCCATCAACTGGACCCGGAATCCCTGGTTTGTCATCGCCAACAGAGACAGCCTCCGGCATGATTTCTACCACTGTTTTCTGGAAAAAACCCTGGACCGGCACCTGGGCCTTACCGACGAAGAAAAACAGTTATACCGGCTCATCAAAACAGACAATTAAGGAGACACACGCCATGACCCCCATGAAAAAACTGCATGATTTCACCGGGTTTTCCGATAAAACCGACGATGCCATCTATCATATGGAAAACGATTTCGGTGCCCACCATTACGAGCGCATCCATGTGGTGGTCCGGCATGCCGGAGGATGCTGGCTCACCGATGACAAAGGCAACAAATACCTGGACTGCCTGGCCGCCTATTCCGCAGCCAATCCCGGCCATCATCACCCGGTGATCACGGGTGCGGTCATGGATGCCCTGGCCGGCCATTATGCGTCGGTACTGTCCAATGTGGTGTTTACGGATCCTTTGGGGATTTTTCTGTCGGAGGCGGCAAAATTTGCGCCCCAGATGGCCCCGCGGTTCGGGAGTCACGGCAACAAGGTGCTGCCCAAAAACGGAGGCGTGGAGTCCGTGGAAACCGCCATCAAAACCATGCGGTATTACGGGTTCAAGCACAAAGGCATTCCGGACGGACAACAGGAAATTATTGTATTCAACAACAACTTTCACGGCCGGACCATTTCTGTGGTTTCCTTTTCTTCTTCTGAAAAATACAAACAGGGATTCGGTCCGCTGACCCCGGGGTTCGTGTCTGTGCCCTTCGGCAGTATCGAGGCGGTGGAAAACGCCATCACCCCCAGCACCTGTGGCATCCTGGTGGAACCGTTCCAGGGGGAAGGGGGCATGGTCATTCCGCCCAAAGGATTTCTGGCAGGGCTTCGCAAGCTGTGTGATGAAAATGATCTGCTGCTGGTGGCGGACGAAATCCAGGTGGGCATGGGCCGGACCGGCAAAAAATTCTGTTTTGAGCATGAAAACATCGTGCCCGACGGCGTGATCCTGGGAAAAGCCCTGTCCGGGGGGCTGGTGCCCCTGTCCGTGTTCATCACCAATTCCGCCCTCATGGACATGGTGTTCTCCAAAGGTTCGGACGGGTCCACGTTCGGGGGATATCCCCTGGCCTGTGTGGCCGGCACCGCATCCCTGAAAGTGTTTGAAGACGAAAAACTGGCTGACCAGGCCGCCCGGAAAGGCGATATTCTCAAACAGCGGATCCAAAAGATTGCCGACCGGTCTGTTCACGTCAAAGAGGTCCGGGGCAAGGGATTGTTTATCGGCATAGAGGTGAAAGACGGCAATGCCATGGATTTCTGCCGCAAGCTTTTAAAGCTGGGTCTGGTGGTCAATGACAGCCACGGCCATACCATCCGCATCTCCCCGCCCCTGGTGATCAATGAGGAGGAAATGGATTTCATGGTGGAGCGGCTGGAACAGGTATTGATCGAGTAATCTGTAAATATGTCTTGACAACTTGACAAATACATTTTAGGGTGTTCTCAAATTCACGAACCGATATGAGGACACCATGCTCAACCCCAACTCACCTGTGCCGCTGTATCATCAACTGGCAGAGATCATCTCTGAACGGATCATGTCCGGTGAATACCCGCCCGGCCAGGCCATCCCTTCCGAGACATCATTGGCCCGGCAATACCATATCGGCCGCCCCACGGTCCGTCAGGCCATGGACCTGCTGGCCCAGAAAAAAATGATTCTGCGCAAACGCGGTTCCGGCACTTTTGTACAGTCTCCGGCCCCCAAAGTGGACCTGTTTTCCCTGGCCGGAACCTCCCAGGCGTTTTTCACCCGGGGCATCACCATTGAAAAAACCATTGTCACCCCGGTCACGCGGATGTCCGTGACAAATCAGCCGGACAACCCGTTCAACCACACATCCGCATATTTTCTGTCCCGCCTGATCCGGGCCCAGAACGCCCCGGTGCTCAAGGAAGATATTTTCCTGGATCCGGAACTGTTCCGGGGCCTGGACCGCGTGGATTTCGGCACCGAGTCCCTGTCCCGGACCGTGGCAGAGGTGTATCATCTGACCCCGGAAAACGGCACCCAGGTGTTTACCGTAGCGTTGCCGGATGCCGACACTGCCCGGCTGCTGGAACTGGCACCGAATGCATCGATTCTCACTGTTTTCAGGGAACTCAATTTTCCGGATGCACCCAAAGCCGTATTTACGGTCCTGTACTGCCGGACCGACC
>CALGAJ010000308.1 GCA_937951975.1 uncultured Desulfotignum sp. | reverse complement strand
GGCCACCAAAATCATTAATGCATATTATGAAAAATTCCAGCCAGCGGAGCTGAACAAGAACAAGGTGATGTTTTTTACGGCCCACGGCCCGGGTCTCATCCACAGCAAGGCCCCCATCCGGACCTTGGAAGATATACAGGGGATGAAAGTCCGGTGTTACGGATTCAGTGTCAAGGTGGTGGAAGCATTGGGTGCCGTCCCTGTAGCCATGGCCCAGAACCAGTCCTATGAAGCTTTGCAGAAAGGGGTCTGCGACGCTACCCTGACTCCGATTGAATCGCTCAAGGGATGGAAACAGGCGGAAGTGATCAATTACACCACGGAAACCTTCAGCATCGGTTACACATCCGGTCTGTACCTTTTCATGAACAAGGACAAATGGGCGGATTTACCCGAAGACATCCAGGCGATTTTTGAGCAGGTGAACAAGGAATGGATCGTGAAATACGGCGAAGCCTGGGATACCAGTGACCAGGAAGGCCGGGAATTCACCCTGGAACTGGGCAATGAGATCATTTCTTTGTCCCCGGAAGAAAACAAACGCTGGGCCGACGCCGTGGCCCCGGTGATCGACACCTGGGTCCAAGAGGCCTCGAAAAAAGGGCTGCCGGCCCGGGAGTATGTGGATTTTCTCAGAGAAGCGGTGGACACGTATTAACTT
The DNA here is from genome assembly GCA_937951975.1 of uncultured Desulfotignum sp. Lineage (GTDB taxonomy): Bacteria > Desulfobacterota > Desulfobacteria > Desulfobacterales > Desulfobacteraceae > Desulfotignum. The sequence goes on along the minus strand of CALGAJ010000308.1, from coordinate 7,622 downwards.
CCCTGCCCGGATGGGCATAACAACCATTCATATCCATTCAGGTTTCACTAAAACCATCTGACGGCAGGGCCGGTGGGTCTACCGGCCCTGCCGTCAGGATAAAAGGAGCCATATGTATTATGAACCCGGCAGAACCCGCCATGGTCTGGCTCATGATCCCTTTAAATCCTGTGTCGTGCCCCGGCCCATCGGATGGATTTCCACCCTTTCTCTGGACGGAATTTCCAACCTGGCCCCATACAGCCAGTTCCAGAACCTGACCTTTGACCCGCCTTATGTGATGTTCGCCGCCAACCAAAACACCCTTGGCAAAAGAAAAGACACCCCAATGAACGCGGAACAGACCGGGGAATTCGTGTATAACATGGCTACCTGGGAGTTGAGGGACGCCATGAACCGCTCCGCACAGGAAACGGCAGCTGATGTGGATGAGTTTGACCTGGCCGGGGTCACCAAAGCCCCGTCAAAACGGGTCAAGCCCTTCCGGGTGGCGGAATCCCCCATCCACATGGAATGCCGCTATCATCAGACCCTGCGGCTTCCGGGATCCGGCACCATGGGCACTGTGGACATCATCATCGGACAGGTGGTGGCGGTCCACATCAAGGACGAATTCATTGACGAACACGGCAAAATAGATATCCCTAAAATCAAACCCATCGGACGGCTGGGATATTATGATTACACCGTGGTCGACAACCGGTTTGAGATGATCATTCCGGGAGACAACAAAGACTTGAGTTCCGGATTGGAAGGAGCGGCTGGCCCATGCAGATGACATTTATTGAAAACAACATTCACCGGGTGGCCCGGTTGATGTATTTTCTTGCCGGCATGGCCATCGTGGCCATGATGATGATCACCACGCTGGACGTATTCAAGCGGTTCTGCGTCACCCTGTACAGCAAATTCGGGTGGGAATTCCTGGCATCCTGGCGCCCGGTACCCGGCACCTATGACCTGGTGGCCATGTGCGGTGCCATTGCCGCTGCCTTTGCCATGGCCCACACCACCCTGGAATCGGGACATGTGGCCGTGAGCCTGGTGGTGCGGCTGCTGTCGAAAAAAGGCCAACTGTGGATGAAACTGTTCACCGACACCGCCTCTTTGAGCCTGTTCAGCCTCCTGGCCTGGCGCAGCGTGGTCTATGCCGGCAAACTCAAGGAAAGCGGAGAGGTGTCCATGACCATGCAGCTGCCGTATCACCCATTTGTTTACATGATGGCTGTCGCGAGCCTCGTCGTCGCCCTGGTGTATCTGATCGCTATAATCAAAGACATGAAAAAGGTGGTTTCTTTATGAGTCTGACAGCCATTGGTGTGATCGGGATCATTGTCCTGCTGGTCATGCTGTTTTCCAAAATGCCCGTGGGATTTGTGATGGGCCTGATCGGGTTTCTGGGATTCAGCTATGTCAAGGGATGGGGACCTGGGCTGAACATCCTGGCCAAAGATTTTTTCGAGATGTTCTCCAGCCACAGCCTCACCGTGATTCCGCTGTTCATGTTCATGGGACAGATCTCTTTTTATTCAGGGATCAGCCGGCGCCTGTACGATGCCGCCTATGTACTCATCGGTGCCCGTCCCGGGGGACTGGCCATGGCCAGTGTGGCCGCCTGCGCCGGGTTTGCCGCCATCTCCGGATCCACCAATGCCACGGCCGCCACCATGGCCACCGTGAGCATCCCGGAAATGAAGCGGTTCAAGTACGACATGGGGCTGGCCGCCGGCACCGTGGCCGCCGCCGGCAGTCTGGGTATTCTGATCCCGCCCTCCACCATTTTCATTGTGTACGGCATCCTCACCGAGCAGTCCATCGGCAGCCTGTTCATGGCCGGGATCCTGCCGGGCATCCTGCTGGCCCTGCTGTTTGTTGCCGCCATTCATTTGCAGGTCCGGCGCCACCCGGCCCTGGCACCGGCCGGACCCAGAACCACCTGGATCCAGAAAATCAAGTCCCTTACCGGTGTGCTCGAGGCGCTGCTGATTTTCGGATCCGTCATGGGCGGGCTTTTTTCCGGCGTGTTCACCCCCACGGAAGCTGCGGCCGTGGGCGCATTTTTCACCCTGCTTTTATCTGTGGTCCGCCGCCAGCTCTCTTTGAAACATTTTTTCAAAGCCATTGCCGATACCACTCGCCTGAGCTGCATGGTCATGGTAATCGTGGCAGGGGCCACGGTATTCGGTCATTTCATGGCCGTGACCCGGATCCCCTTTGACCTGTCCAACTGGGTGGCGGCCCTGCCGCTTCATCCCATGCTGATCATGATGGTGATCATCCTAATCTATCTTGTGGGCGGATGCTTCATGGACGGGTTCGCCCTGATCATGCTCACGGTCCCCATCTTTTTCCCCGTGGCCCAGGCTTTGGGTTTTGATCCCATCTGGTTCGGGGTCATCATCGTTCTGATCGCGGAAATGGGGGTGATCACCCCGCCGGTGGGCATCAACGTCTACGTGGTATACGGGGTGTCCAAAGACATTCCGCTGGAAGCCATTTTCCGGGGAGTGTTTCCTTTTCTGGTAGCCCTGATTATCTGCAACGCACTGCTGATGATCTTTCCGCAGATCGCGCTGTTTCTGCCGGGACTGTTATGACAAACTGAATTCACACAACCTGTTCTCCAGTGATAATTGCAGCAGCGGATTGACCACTGTATAGACTTTCCCAAAATCCGCCTTATTTTTTCAACATAAAACCCTTTTTCCTGCTGTTGCATCCGGCAATTCGGATACACTGAAAAGGACAGGTATTATGGAAGACCCTCGCACACACCCGGTACGCAAAAAAACAGGCACGCTTGTGAAAAGCGCGGCTGTCGCTCTGGCCCTGGCAGGGCTGGGAACCGGGATCTGTGTGCCGTTTTTCTTTGAATCCCAGTCCCTGTACTATAAATTTGGTCTGGACAAAGCCCTGCTCCAGTGGGGAAAGGCGGCCGGACTGGCAGCCGCCGTGCTTATGGTGTACCAGATTGTTTTTGTCTCCCGATTCCGGGTCCTGGAAACCCACTTTACCCGGAAACGGCTGTGGGCTGCCCACAGAACCTGCGGTAAATTCATTGCTCTGCTGGTGACCCTGCATCCGTTATTGATCCTGGGATCGGACGGGTTTGCTTTTTTCCCTCTTGAAAAGCGGTATTGGCCCGAATTTACCGGTATTCTCCTGTGGGTGCTGATTTTAGGCATTGTGGGGGTGTCTGTATTTCAGAGCAAGCTGACGCTTTCCTACAGAACATGGCAGGCACTTCACCGGGCCGGGGTTCTGGTGGCAGTCTGTCTGGTCTTTATCCACGCCGGATTTGTCAGTGAATCCTTTGTTTCCGGATTTCCCAGGGCAGGACTGTTTCTGGCGGCCTTCATGGCCGGGGTACTTTTTATCAGGATATATACCAAACGACTGTTGAACAAATAAGATTCAATCAAGGAGGTTATCATGAAACGCTTTACCATCACCGGTTTTCTGATACTCATTCTTTCCATCACCGCCTGGGCCCCGGCCTGGGGAAACGACTGGACCATTGATGCCAACCATTCCACCATTCAGTTCAGGATCAAGCATATTTTTTCCACGGTGTTCGGATATTTTCCCGACTTTGACGGCACCATCCACTTTGACCCGGAACATCTGGACCAAAGCAAATTTGACTTCACCGTCCAGGTCAAAACCATCAACACCGCCAATGCCAAGCGGGACACCCATCTACGCTCCAATGACTTTTTTGCCGCAGACAAATACCCGGTCATGACCTTTACTTCTTCAAAAATCATCCACAAGCAGGACAATACCTATGAAGTCTCCGGCACCATGACAATCAAAGATACCGCCAAAGACATGAATATCCCGTTTGTTTTTCACGGCACAGCCCCGTCCCCCTTTGACAAAAAACAGATCGTGGCCGGATTTGACACGGCATTTTCCCTTGACCGACTGGCCTTCGGCGTGGGAGACGGAAAATTTTTCAACATGGGGGTGGTGGGCGATATGGTCGATATCACCATTTCCGTGGAGGCACTGCGCACCCCGTAACGACCTGCCCCGGTGATGAACCGGTCCGGGTCTTTATGAAACAGCAGCACGGCGGCCCGTTTCAGGTATTTTCCTTACACCAGTTTCAACTTTTCCAGCAAACCTGAATCTGACGCCGAAAGATCCTCAGCACGCAGGCGGCTGCTGGCAGCGGCCAGTTCACGGAATTTTTTCAGACTTGACAACGACAGATCCAAGGGTTTGACCCCGGGCAGCGGCACGGAATCCCAGGTACGTCCATGCCGCTGCAGCAGAAACCGGTCCAGTGCCCCACTTTTTGATTCCTGGGGGTCTTCGTCCCGCCAGGACGCCGCCCGTACTTTCTGCCTACTTTGAACACCGTGACCAGAGCTGTCCCTCTGGATACCATTTTTGATCATACTTACAAAGGAACCTTGCCATGGAAAACAAAATGAATCTGTCTGTTTTCAATCAATTTGATTTTGAATATTCTCCCGTGGGGGTAAAATTCTTATTGCTGAAACCCAAGAATATTTCAAAACTTGAAGGAAAACTGTCTTTTTGCGAAATGCTCAAAGAAGCACAGGATACCAAACCGTTTTATGCGGCAAAAGACAACCATGAATGCAAGGCAGGGCCTTTCCTTCTGGGGATGGTCGATTCCAATCCTGTCTTTGAAAGCGGCCAGATAGGGCCCAAACTGGGGGTTTATGACGATCCCCGGGCCAATCGCAGGCTTTACATGCAGATGCACAAAATGGCTAAAGACAGTGTCAACTATACGGCTTTTTCTTCTCTGGATCAATTGTCCTTTGACCCGGATCTGTTAATTGTCACCGCCAGACCCCATCAGGCGGAAATCCTGCTCAGAGCATATAGTTATCGATCCGGAGCGGCATGGAATGCCAAGGGCACCTCAGTGTTGGGGTGTGCCTATCTGTATATGTATCCATATGCCACGGGAGAATTGAACATGATGGTTACCGGACTTTACCATGGAATGAGAGCCAGAAACACGTTTCCGGAGGGTCTGCTGCTGATCACCATTCCATTTAATGTCCTGCCTGAAATCATACAAAACCTGGAGACAATGCAATAGGACCTGCCGCAATATTCATGGGGCAAAAAAGCCCATGTTAAGAAAATGGAAGAGATAGGAAGAGAAATCTCCCTGGAACTTAAAAAATAAACGGACAGGGCCGCCGGCAAAATCAGGCGGCCCTGCAATCAATTAATGTAGATATGGAGACTGGGGGTATCATGATATTTTCAAAATCAGGGCGGCCCCGCAATCGCCGGCAGCACACCCGGTCCACAGGAAATATCCGCCCCCGGCCATGACGGTTTCCTCGATGCCTTCGATGATCAGGCGGGTGGCGGTGGGGCCCTGGGGGTGCCCGAAAATCAACGACGATCCGAAATTGTTGAACCCGAACGGGTCGATCTCCATCTGTTTGGCGAAAAACAGGTCATTGACGATAAAAGGATTGTGGGTCTTGATGACCCGGATGTCTTTGATGGTGAGGTCCGCGTTTTTCAGGGCCATGCGGGTGGCCGGTACCGGGGCCGCCGGCATGAAGCCTTTGCGCTCTCGGGCAAAGCCGTAGGCGATCACCTGGATGGTCACCTTGTCATCCGCGCTGAACTGCCGGGCCTTTTCTTTGGTGGTGACGATCACCCCGGCATTGCCGTCTGCCGGATGGGTCTGGGCCCCGAAACTTAACACCCCGCCCGGGATGGTGGGTTTAAGGCGGGCCAGCCCCTCTTTGGTGGATGGGATGATGCCTTCATCTTCTTCCACCAGCATGGTCTTCTTTTTAGAGACGGCGATCTCCACGGGCTGCATGTACCGCCGCTGAAACGCCCGGTTATCGGCCTGACCGGCCTGGTACTGTTCATACCGCCGCAATGTCAGATCATCGCACACCTCTTTGGTGAATCCGTTTTCCTTTGCCACATTTTCAGCGGTTTCCACCATTTTTTTGCCGGTATTGGGATCGGCGTTGAAGTTGTCCATGTTCCAGTTTTCCGAAATCACCTCTCCGCCGGGGCCTTTGGGATTGGGCCAGATGGTGTGGGGACCGTTGGAAGTGCGGTCCACCGTGATGACATAGGGCCGTTCAAACAGCCCGGTCTCGATGCCCATGGCCGCCTGGTTGATGCAGGTGGCACCGGTGGTGCAGGCCTGGCTGATGGCAATGGCGGGCAGGGCTTGTGCCCCCAGCAGAGCCGCGGTCCAGGGGGAGGCGTAAAACTGGCGGTGCTGACCGATGGTGTTGCCAAAAATGCAGTAGTCCAGATCATTGGCATCCAGGTTTTTTTGTTCAAAAAACTGCCTGGAGACAGCCGCCCCCAGAGTGATGGCGTTTTCATTGGCCAGACTGCCCTGCCATTTGCAGAATGGAGTGGAATAATAGCCTTTGTAAGGGATATATGCTTTGCTATACATCAGATGATTTTCCTTTTCTGGTAAGTTGTTTATTTTCCCGTGAACACCGGTTTTCTGTGGGATGCAGCTGCAGACAGACCTTCAAACGCATCTGCCGAGGAAAACAGATCTTTAAGGCAGTCCAGTTCACAGGCCACGGCCGCTTCCATGGTCAACCCTTGCTGGGCCGTCATGATCTCATTGGCCATGGCCAGGGCTTTGGGGGATTTGCGGTCCAGCATTTTTTTCACCGGTACCGGTGCATGGTCCCACCCGTCCAGTTGTGTGCCGGCAAACAGGTCTGCCAGGGGCACAAACCGGTCCGGGATCTCCCTGGGTGCATATTTGTCCGTATTGTCGGTCATGTCCGCGATCCTTCGAATAGCGGATTCGATCTCACCGGGGTCCACAATGCTATGGACAAGCCCCAAGTCAAAGGCATCCTGGGCGGACAGGGTCTGGCCGGTGAACACAAAATACCGGGCCAGGGCCGGTCCCACCCGACGGGCCATGCGCAGCATTCCCCCCAGACCCGGGACAATGCCGATGCCGGTTTCCGGCAGGCCCATGGACCCGGCCGGCGTGGCCACGATATACCGGCAGGCCAGGGCCATTTCACTGCCCCCGCCCAAGGACAGACCGTCCAGCAGGGCAATGGTTTTTTTAGAACTGTTTTCAATTTTCCAGAGCAGGTCATGGCCTTTTTTGGTAAAGGTTTCAATGTGATCGATGCGCCCGGCTTTGATGCGGTCCACGAAAAACTGGATATCCGCGCCGGCCACAAAGGTTTTGCCGGCCCCCTGGAAAACGATGGCCTGCACATCCGGATCATTTTCAGCCGTGTCAAAAGCCTGGGCCAGCTGCTGGAACACGGCCTCGTTCAGGGCGTTCATGGCATCAGGCCGGCGGATGGTGATCCAGGCGATATCCGATCTTTTCTCCAGATCCACCAGCTTGAACTCAAAGGGCCGCCCTTTTTTTTTCTGGTCCACAAGGATCTGGGGCATCTGGAAACCGGGGTATCTTTGAACCGTGTCTTCCACCACCCGGCAGGTGTTGTCAATGCCGATGCGGTTCATGATCTCAAACGGGCCTTCACGCCATCTAAGCCCTATTTTGGCCCCAAGATTGACATCTTCCATGGTGGCCACGCCCTCATCCACCAGAGAGGCGGCCGCGCCCAGGCACACGCTGTAGAACCGGTCCA
>CALGAJ010000307.1 GCA_937951975.1 uncultured Desulfotignum sp. | reverse complement strand
ATTATAAATACGACAGCAGGGTCCGGGCCGCAGCCGTGGGAGAGATCTCTCCTTTGGCCACCTGGCCGGACACCTTTGGAATCTGTGCGTTGATCTGCCGGTTGTCTTTAAACATCTGTTTCAATCCGTCTTCCACCAGGGTCCACATCCATGCCAGGGCCTGGCTTTTGCGGCGCTGGTCAAACTCCCCGGACCGCTTGACGATCTGCTGGTGTGCCAGCACTTTTTCCCAGACCGGCACCGTACCGTTTTCGATGACGGACGAGCAGGTCATCACCGGGGTCTGCCAGGAGGCGGAGGCCGGCAGGATCAGGTGCATGGCGTTTTCCAAATCTTTTTTGGCCCGGGCCACCCGGTCCTGGTTGTCCCCGTCCGCCTTGTTGATGGCAATGCCGTCGGCCAGCTCCAGGACCCCTTTTTTAATGCCCTGGAGTTCATCCCCGGCCCCGGCGATCATGAGCACCAGAAAAAAATCCACCATGGCGGCCACGGCGGTTTCTGACTGGCCCACGCCCACGGTTTCCACCAGGATCACATCAAACCCGGCCGCCTCGCACACCAGCATGGTCTCCCGGGTTTTGGCGGCCACCCCCCCTAAGGTCTCGCCGGCAGGGGACGGCCGGATAAAGGCGTTGGCATGGGAGGCCAGCTTTTCCATCCGGGTCTTGTCCCCCAGAATGGATCCGCCGCTGCGCCGGCTGGAGGGGTCCACCGCCAGCACGGCCACCTGGTGGCCGGCATCGGCCAGATAGACCCCTAAATTTTCGATAAACGTGCTCTTGCCCACCCCGGGCACACCGGTCACCCCCAGCCGGATGCTGTTGCCGGTCATGGGCAGGATCTGTTCCATGATCTTTGCCGCCGTCTCCTGGTGGGCCGGCACCCGGCTTTCGATCAGGGTCATGGTCTTGGCGATCATGCGCCGGTTCCGGTCTTTGACTCCCTGGATCAGGGTTTCCAGATCCATTTCCGGCATGTTTACGCCCCCAGGATGTTCAGGATCTGGTTGGCGGAATCGGTCACCACGGTGCCGGGTCCGAAAATGCCGGCAGCCCCGGCGGTTTTCAAAAACTCATAATCCCCGGGCGGGATGATGCCGCCTACCACCACTTTGATGTCCGATGCCCCCTGTTTTTCCAGTTCATCGATCACCTTGGGCACCAGGGTTTTGTGGCCGGCGGCCAGGCTGGACACGCCCACCACATGGACATCGTTTTCCACGGCCATTTTGGCGGCTTCCTCCGGGGTCTGGAACATGGGCCCTAAGTCCACGTCAAACCCGAAATCCGCGTACGCCGTGGCAATCACCTTCACGCCCCGGTCATGGCCGTCCTGGCCCATCTTGGACAACAGAATCCGGGGACGGCGGCCGGTCTGTTTCTCGAAATCCGCCGTGCGCTTGCGCAGCGATGCCAGAATTTCCGGGTCCGCGTTCTGGGCATACACGCCTGAAATACACTGGGTGGTGGCCACAAACCGGGTAAACACCTTTTCCATGGCATCGGAGATCTCCCCCACCGTGGCCCTGGCCCGGACGGCGGGCAGGCAGGCCGCCAGCAGGTTGTCCCCGGTTTCACAGGCCTTTGTGATGTCATCCAGGGCTTTTTTCACGGCTGCGCTGTCCCGGTTTTTCCGGGTCTGTTCCAGGCGGGCCACCTGGTCGTTTCGCACCTCTTCAGACACTTCTCTCACCGGAATCGGGGTCTCGTCATCCACCCGGTATTTGTTGACGCCCACGATCACGTCTTTGCCCTGGTCGATGCGTGCCTGGCGCGTTGCCGCCACCTCTTCGATGCGCATCTTGGGCATGCCGGATTCAATGGCTTTGGCCATGCCGCCCAGGTCCTCGATCTCCTTCAAAATCTTTCGGACCTCATCGATGATGTTCTGGGTCAGGGTTTCCACGTAATAGGACCCGCCTAAAGGATCCACCACGTCGCAGATCCGGGATTCCTCCTGGACAATGATCTGGGTGTTGCGGGAAATTCGGGCCGACAGCTCCGTGGGCAGGCCCACGGCTTCGTCAAACGAGTTGGTGTGCAGGCTCTGGGTGCCGCCGAGCACGGCGGACAGACACTCCAGGGTGGTGCGCACGATATTGTTGTAGGGATCCTGCTGGGTCAGGCTCCAGCCCGATGTCTGGCAGTGGGTCCGCAGCATCTTGGATTTGGGATTTTTGGGATTGAACTGGGACATGAGTTCCGCCCACAAAAACCGGGCCGCCCTGAGCATGGCAATATCCATGAAAAAATTCATGCCGATGCCAAAGAAAAAGGACAGGCGCGGGGCGAACTTGTCGATATCCAGGCCCGTGGCCAGGGCCGCCTTGACATATTCCAGTCCGTCGGCCAGAGTGAACGCGGTCTGGAGCACGGAATCAGCCCCGGCTTCCATGATATGGTACCCGGAGATGCTGATGGTGTTGAATTTCGGCATGTGATCCGAACAGAACCCGATGATGTCCGAAATAATCCGCATGGACGGTTCCGGCGGATAGATATAGGTGTTACGGGTCAGGTATTCCTTGAGGATATCGTTCTGGATGGTGCCGGTGAGTTGCTCGTGCTTGACCCCCTGCTCTTCGGCGGCCACGATATATCCGGCCAGGATGGGCAGGACCGCCCCGTTCATGGTCATGGACACCGACATCTGATCCAGGGGGATCTCATCGAACAGGATCTTCATATCCTCCACCGAATCGATGGCCACCCCGGCTTTGCCCACATCCCCCGCCACTCTGGGATGGTCCGAATCATATCCCCTGTGGGTGGCCAGGTCAAAGGCCACGGACAACCCTTTCTGACCGGCGGCCAGGTTCTTGCGGTAGAATTCGTTGGATTCCTTGGCCGTGGAAAACCCGGCATACTGGCGGATGGTCCAGGGCCGTCCCGCGTACATGGTGGCTTTGGGTCCCCGGACAAAGGGATCGAACCCGGGCAGGGTGCCGGCACATGCCAGATCTCTGGTGTCCAGATCGGTATACAGCGGTTTGATGTCGATCCCTTCCGGTGTTTTCCGGGTCAGAGACGACAGCGGTTTCCCCCGCAGTTCCTTTTCAGCCAGCGCTTCCCATTTTTCGATATCAGACGGATGAGACATGGTTATCCTCCAGATTTGTCTGTCACAGGTTATTTAAGAAATTGACTTTTCTTTGATGACCTACCGTTCACACAATTCCACCAGGACCCCGGCTGTGGCCTTGGGGTGAAGAAACGCGATCTTTGCGCCGCCGGCCCCTTTTCTGGGGGTTTGATCGATCAGCTGGATGCCCTTTTCCTTGAGTTCGGCCAGGGCCTCTTCGATGTTTTCCACCTGAAACGCCACATGCTGGATGCCCTCCCCTTTTTTCTCAATGTACTTGGCAATGGGTCCGTCCGGGGCCGTGGATTCCAGCAGCTCCACCTCGCTTTCCCCCACCGGCAGAAACGCGGTGGTCACTTTCTGCTCTTCAACGGTTTCCGTGCCTTCAAAAGAAAGGCCCAGCCCGTCCGTCCAGAAGTTTTTGCGGCCGTCAATGCTGTTGACGGCAATGCCCAGATGATCGATTTTCAATATTTTCATTCTGATCCTCCTTTTTTACACCCGGTTGACCCATCTTTTGTCACAACCTCTATCTATAGTGGGATCACCCGATGAAAGTCAACCTTAATTGATTATAATAGAATACTAATTAAAATCAGATTGTTCAGCAATTGACATCAGGGCGGGAAATCTTTATTCTCTGAGCCTGAATAAAATCGACCTCATCCACCCGGAACCATGGAATCTGACACCCAATGACCCCATCCGATCTGGCCCGATACCTGAAGACCCCGCTGGCCATCGGCGGCAGGACCATCAACGGCCGCATGGTCCTGGCCCCCATGGCCGGCATTGGACATGTGGCGTTCCGGGAATTGATTGCTAAACAGGGGGGGTGCGCACTGCTGTTCACCGGCATGTGTTCGGCCAGAGCGGTTCCCCATGAAAACCCGGCCATATCCATGGTGTTCCGCTGGCGCACCCGGGAACTGCCCTTCACGGTGTGCCAGATTTTTGGATCGGATCCAGAAGATATGGCCCGGGCTGCCCGGCGCATTGAAAAGGAAGGTTTTTTCGGGGTGGATCTGAATTTCGGGTGTTCCGTGGCTGCCATCTGTAAAAAAGGGTGCGGGGCCGCATTGTTGAAAACTCCGGACCGGGCGGTCCGCATTGTGGCGGCCGTCAGACAGGCCGTGGACATTCCGGTGTTCGTCAAATTCCGCACCGGATGGTCCGATGATCCGCAATTCGCCGCAGACATGGCCAGACGGTTTGAAGATGCCGGAGCCGATGCTCTGACGTTTCACCCCCGGGTGGCGCCGGACCGCCGCAACCGGCCGCCCAGATGGGATGCCATCACCCGGGTGCACAACGTGGTAACCATCCCGGTCTTTGGCAACGGTAACCTTTTCACCATGGAAGACGGTATGCGCATGCTGACACAAACCGGGTGTCAGGGCCTGTCACTGGGCCGCATGGCTGTGGCGCAACCCTGGATTTTCGCCCAGTGGACCGGAACAGTGCCGGTGGATGAGGCGGTCTATCACACCACGGCCCGGCACCTGCTCAACTTGCTGGACCATCATTACCCAGCTCCCTTCAACCTGAAACTGTTCAAGAAATTCGCCCCCTATTTCTGTGCTAATTTCAAGTTTTCTCTGTTTTTGCTGAAACAAGTCAACCAGGCCAAAACCATGGAAGAGATGAAACAGATCATTGACCACCTGTTTGTTCCCTGCCCGGAAACCCTGAGTGTCCCTAATTTAAGCCTGTTTGTGTAAACCGAAGCCGTTACAGTCCCAGAATGCTCAATCCCTCTTCAAGTTCAAAGTAAGGCTTGATTTCATACTGATACCCCGGCACACCGAAATAAATGGCCAGACTGTCTCCGATGGCCTGCAATCCTTCTGCCAGCCGGCTGTTATCCAGCTCATAATAGGTCAAGGAATGCATGCCCGTGCGCCTGCTGGCCGAAATATACGGTCCTTTTTTGGTGATGAAATCCGGCAAAGGCGGTGCGGTTAAATAGCGCCTGGCAATTTCTCTAGTGCTTTCCGGGGGATAGGTGACATTGGAAACAACGATCATGGTGACTCTCCTTTTTTCAGTCTTTGTTACTCACAAAAAACTCTTCAATCATATTTTCTGATATCAAACGATTGCCGTATGCGGCCGCTGTCGGTCTGTCTTCAAACTCAGATACCTGGATCAGATACCAGGTTTTGCCGCCGCCGGTGGTTGTTTTAATCCTTGCATCCAGGCCTTTTTGTGTCAACACCGTCTTATAATGCCTGGCATGATCCTCTTTCAAGTATGCGGCCACTTGAATGGTGAAGGGTTTTGGCACACGCTCCTCTATCACGATTTTGGTTTTTTCCACCGGTTCAGGCTCGTCAACATAAAAAACAGGATAAAAGATGAATATGAGCGCCCCTGCGCACAACACACCGATGATGCCGGCTTTCAGATAAAAGCGCCGCCGGGCCTGATTGCGGTGACCGGACATGGGCGGTTTTGTAAAAGAAACCGCTCCCCGCCCTGCCGCAGCAATGCTGGAAAATATTTTTTTTCCTGTGTGCCGGATTTTTTCCAGCATCCCGGCAACCGGCACGGATGTCCTGGATTTTTTCTCTGAAATCACCTCTTTACCGGATGCTTCCAGGATCGCCTCATGGGAATAGACTGCTTTTTCCCGGAAGGGTGCGCCGGTCAGTGTCTGAATATCCTGTTGAAAATCCATCTTTGCATCAGGATCTTCCATCACTTTCCCATATATTTGTCTGGCAGTGAAATCCATTCGCCCGGTATCCAGAAAAATCCGGGCCATCAGCGGCACCAATTCGGAGGACATGTGATGAATCTGGGCCAGACGGGTCATCAGAACCTGATCCCGGGTTGTCACTTTCTGATCTTTTGCAAGCTGTTTCAGCCACAGGGCTGCCAATGCATCGTCATGGGGTTCCAATGCCAGATATACCCGGACCGCCTGCTTGAAATCATCCGATTTTCTGTCAAATGTCAATGCAAACCGGGCCAGTGAACGGGTTATCAATAATGCCAATTTTTTCGTTCTGACCGGAGACGGTAAAAACGAATCATAGATCCGGACGGCCTGAAGATATTTTAATTCAGCCCGGGCCGGAATGCCCGCCTGCTCCCATACCTTGGCCCCATGAATCCGTTTTCGAATCATCCGGACGCCGGTCAGGTGCAACAGGGTACTGACCCCACCGTAGCAGATGCCTGTCAAACCGATAAAAAGCCATATCTGACCGGATCGAAAGCCCCATTGACTGAACCAGGGCAGCACATAAAAACAGACCGGGACCGCAACCAGAAGGGTCAACCAGAGCCGGACACTGATATTTCTCAAATACCGGATCACTGGACGGTCTCCCCGCAAAGGACCTGTCCTTTTTTCACAGCCACAACCATTCCGGCCCGGGAATCCCGGAAATCCACACGGCAACCGGTGTCTGGATCAATTTTTTCGAACCGGATCTCTTTTGGAACCGGGAATTTTCTTTCCGGTTCATCCGCCAGGGCCTGATGCATGAACTGGGCCCAAACCGGTGCCGCTCCTCTGCCGCCGGTTATACCGACCCCGTTTTTGTCCCGCAGCGGATGCTGCTTATCAAATCCGACCCATACCGAGGTGCACAGCGTCGGGGTGAAACCGGTAAACCAGGCATCCATGAAATTGTTGGACGTCCCTGTTTTTCCGGCACAGGGCCGGGTGAATCCGTGGTCCCGGACCCTTCGGCCGGAACCGGTGTCCACCACGGCTTTCATCATATCCACCACCTGATAAGCGGTTCCGGGGTCCAGCACCGGCTGTTCCTGAACAATGTGTTCGAACAGGACCCGGCCGAAGGCGTCCTCCACCCGCCAGAACAAAAACGGCGCATGCCGGTTACCGGCGTTGGCAAATACGGAAAATGCAGCCGTCATTTCCAGCGGCGTGACACCGGCAGTGCCCAGAGCGATGGAAAAAACATCCTGCATCGGGCTGTTGATGCCGCATTTTCTGGCAGTGTCTATCACGGCATCCGGCCCGGTCAGTTGAACCAGCTGGGCGGCAATAGTATTCACTGACCGGGTCATGGCGGTTTTCAACACCATGTTGCCCTGGAACCCGCGGTCAAAATTCTGCGGCTGCCAGTCCGGAGCCCCTGCCACCGGGATGGTCACCGCATGATCGGTCATCAGCGTGCCCGGGTGCAGTCCGTTTTTTTCAAAGGCGGTATAATAGACAAACGGTTTAAATCCGCTGCCGGCCTGACGCCGGGCATGGGTGGCCCGGTTGAATTCACTTATGAAGTAATCACGCCCCCCCACCATGGCACGCACCGCACCGGTGGACGGGTCAATGGCCACCAGCGCGCCCTGGGGCCGGGGTGAGTTTTCACCTGAAACACCCATTTCCTGATCCAGCCGGTCCAGCCCCTGCCCCAAAGAGATCTTTGCCAGGTCCTGGAGCCGGGAATCCAGGGTGGAATGGACACGGATCCCGCCTTTGTACACCACATTTTCGCCGTAAGTATCGATCAGCGCCTTAATCAGGGCATCCAGGAAATAACTCCCGCTTCGGGCATCTTTTTTCTCCCGGTTGAGTTCCGGTATTTCCGATGCTGCCAAAGATGCCTGATCCGCCGTAATATACCCGGTGTCCTTCATGCGCTGCAGCACCACCTGTCTTCGTTTCAAGGCCCGGTCCATGTGATAGAACGGGTTATACGCCGAAGGGGATTTGGGCAGTCCCGCCAGAAGCGCTGCCTCGGACAGGGTTAAATCCCGGGCTGATTTTCCGAAAAACGTATCTGACGCTTTTTCAATTCCCTGGGCACCGGCCCCGAAATGAATCTGATTGATATAGACTTCCAGGATTTCCGCCTTGGAATGGGTGGCCTCGATCTGAAACGATACCAGAAGCTCCCTGAATTTTCTGGAAAACGACTGTTCAAAGGAAAAAAAAAGATTCTTGGCCAGCTGCTGGGTAATGGTGGAAGCCCCTTCCACCCGGCCGGGTTCAAACAGGGTGACATACAGGGCCTTCAATGTTCGAAGTTTGTTGATGCCGTGATGCAGAAAAAACCGGTGGTCTTCGGTGGCCACAATGGCGTTGATGAAATCAGGAGACACCCGGTTCAAGGGAACACTTTCCCGTTCGCCCAGGTGCAGGACGACCTGACCGGCGGCATTGTACACCAGACTCTGGGGGGTTTCAATGATCCGGCTCAGATCTTCAGGCAGCCGGGGCAGATCCGACGCGGTATACAGCACCAGGACGGTGACAGAAAAAATACCGGCACAAACCAGCATGAGACCGGAAAAAAAAGCCAGCCGTATTGCCGTCCATATGCTGCCGATGGGTTTCATGAATGGGTACCCCTGAGAATCAGTCCCAGCTGCCAGACAGCCCATTCCCTGGCATTGACAAACAAAACCCGGACCCGGTTCTGGTGACGGATTTCAAACCCCAGCCGAATGAATCCCTCTTCGGCTTCGTTCCAGATTCCCACCCGAGAAATCACGCCTTCCTGATCCAACAGCAGGTCCGTGTCCGGCAGCAGGTCCGGGATCATTTCTCCGGGCAGCTTGAATACCGCATCAAAAAACCGGTCCACCGGATAAATGCGGCCGGAAAATTCGCCAAATGACTCCAGGGTGCCCGGTTTTAAATATTTTTTTTCCGTGATGACTGTCAGGGTCTCCTGTGTCAGTTCAATCTGATGGATCACCCGGTTTCCCGTGTCAATGAAATAGATTTTTATCCCGTTTTTCAGGCCTTCACAAAAAATGCGGTCCGTGACATCGCCGTTGAGCAGCCAGATAAGCCGGGCCGGATCCATAATCTGCCTGGCATGGGTTAACGGCAGAGACCGGTACAGGTCTTTGAAATGCGATTTGTCCAGCGTAACCCATTCTCCGGGCAACAGATGACGGGCAATACCGGAAAAAGAATCTATGCGGCGGGCAAACGCCTGGGTGTCACTTTTCCGGTCAATCAGCTGATTCACGGTTTCATGGGCCGTCAGGGTGTCCCGGCCCAGCTCCCAGACAGCGCCTTTTTCAGGCCGGGTTTGATTGACGGCGGCCAGAAATCGCCCCAGCATCTGCTCTCCCCAGTCAAACCGGAACTCGGAAAATACCAGTATCGCCGACAGGATCAACACGCTGATGTTTAAAAAGGAAATCGTCCGTTTCAAGCCTTCCCGGGTCCCGACGGATTCATACCATTCAAAAGACATGAATATCAGGCCTTGCCGGCTGCTTTCATGGAATCCATGAATACCCGGTAAATATCGGCATGCGCCTGGATTGCATGGGAAAATACAGCGGTCATCTGCGACAGGTTTTCCGGTCCGACCACCCCGTTGACACTGGCATGCAATGCCGTCATAGGGTCGCCGGTGGCAAAGGCTTGACCCATCAGTATCAGACAGATGGATCGCCGCACCGACATGTCCAGAGTGTTCATGTGCGTTGAAAGAATGTCGCCTTTTGGATCGAACCGGTCTTCCACCGCCACCAGCGGATACACATGATAGGCCATTTTTTTAACGGCTTTCGCCGGACTGGAGGCGGTTTCCACCACAAAGCCCAGTTTTCCGGCCGCCGTCACCGCCGGCTGCAAAAACGGCCCCTCCAGGGCCAGGATCAGCGCTCTGGGCTGATTATGAACCGCAGGTTGCTGCCGGATTCCGGCAACCGATCCGGCAGAAACGCCGGTGCCGCTTTTGGGGGCGGGGATGATAATTTTATCCTTGCATTTCGGACAATTGAGTACCGCATCCCTGTCTTTGGGCAGTTTATGATCCGGAATATTGAACTGAGAATGACAGTTTTTGCATTGAACGTTCATGATTCAGGACCCCCTTTGTAGCCCCGGTCAATTTCCAGGGAATCGATCTGGGTGGTGGATTCCCCCCGGGCGCTTTTAATGCTGTCCACTCCCCGTCCTACCATGTCTTTTCGGGAGGCATAGGCCATGGCCACGGATTCATCGATTTTGCCGTCCCGGAAAAGGGACACGATATATTCGTCAAAGGTCACCATACCCTGGGGTTTGCCGGCCATGATGATCTCATTGAATGTTTTCCCTTCGGATTCCCCGTTGAGAATGGCATCTTTCACCCGCAGGTTGCTGGCCATGATCTCAAATGCCGCCACACGGCCGCCACCGGTTTTGGGCAGCAGCCGCTGGGCCACCACCCATCTGATCGTGTCTGCCAGACGGACCCGGATCTGCTTTTCCTCCTGGGTGGAAAACATGCCCAGGATCCGGTTGATGGTCTGTCCGGCATCCACGGTATGCAGTGTGGACAGCACCAGATGACCGGTTTCTGCCGCAGACAGTCCGATCTCCACGGTCTCCCGGTCCCGCATTTCTCCCACCAGGATCACTTTGGGGGCCTGGCGCAGGGCCGCTCTGAGACCCGAGGCAAACGTGTCGAAATCCATGCCCAGTTCCCGTTGATTGAACGTGGCCTGTTTCTGGGGATGCTGATATTCAATGGGGTCTTCCAGGGTGATCACATGCACGGCCTGGGTGTCGTTGACCCGGTCCAGCAGGGCCGCCAGAGAGGTGGATTTTCCGGACCCGGTGCCGCCGGTCACAAAAATGATGCCGTTTTTTTCCTCGGCCATCCTGAAGAAAGGGGCCGGCAGGTTCAGATCTTCAATCGTGGGAATTCTGGTTTCCAGTTTTCTGAGCACAATGGCGTACTTGCCGGACCGTGAAAAGATGTTCACCCGGAATCTGGCCTGAGTGCCCAGCTGGTAGGACAAATCACATGACCCCTCCCGCAGAAGGGTTTCCGTCAGTTTCCGGTCATTGTTGATCAGATTCAACGCGATGATTTCCGTCTGGAACGGGGTCAATCGCTCAAAATCCGGATCCATGTGCACCGGTGTCAACCGGCCCGAGCTTTCCACCTGAAGCGGTTTTCCCGGTGTCAGGTTCAGATCGGACACATTGGGATGGGCTGTCAGCATTGTGGATAAAATCTGCTCAACCTGCTGTTTTTTCATGATTCTCCTGTCAATATCCGCAAATCAGGCTTCGGTAAAATCCGTGGGCGGTTTTTTGAGAAACGGTCGGAAAATGCTTTTGTTGTTCGCTTTGCTGTAGGCTTCATCCGGGCTGATCCATCCTTTTTTGTACAGTGTCATGATGGAATCATCCAGCAGCTGCATGCCGTATTGCTTTCCGGTCTGGATCATGGAAGGAATCTGATGGGTTTTGGACTCCCGGATGAGATTCCGGACCGCCGGGGTTGCCACCAGGATCTCCAGAGCCGCACATCTGCCTTTTTTGTCAATGCGTTTGAACAAAACCTGGGCCACGACGGCTCTCAATCCATCGGACAGGGTGGAACGGATCTGGGCCTGCTCCGAGGAAGGGAAGACTTCAATGATCCGGTCCACGGTTTTCGCCGCACTGGAGGTATGCAGGGTACCAAACACCAGATGTCCGGTGGAAGCCGCTTCAATGGCCAGGGAAATGGTTTCCAGATCCCGCAGTTCCCCCACCAGTATGATATCCGGATCCTCACGCAGCGCCCCTCTCAAGGCTGCGGAAAACGTCTGGGTATGGGTTCCGACTTCCCGGTGGTTCACAATGCAGTTCTGGCTTTTGTGAACAAACTCGATGGGGTCTTCCACCGTGATAATATGATCTTTTCTGGATCGGTTGGCCTGGTCGATAATCGCGGCCAGGGTGGTGGATTTACCGGATCCGGTGGGGCCTGTAACCAGCACCAGTCCCCGGGGCAGATCCGCCAGTTTGGAAATCACCGAAGGAAGTCCCAGTTGTTCGGAAGTCAGGATATTGGAGGGGATTTCACGGAATACCGCGGAAATCCCGTTCTTCTGCATGAAATAATTGGCCCGGTACCGGGCCAGACCCGGAATCTCATACCCGAAATCCACATCCCCGGTCTCTTCAAAGGTTTTTATCTTTTCCTGGGAGGTGATTTCATAAAGCATGGTCCGCAGTTTATCCGATGTCAGGCGTTCATACTTGATCCGTTCAATGTCCCCGTTAAGCCTCAGAGACGGTTGTTGTCCGGCAGACAGATGCAGGTCGGACGCGCCCTGATCATGCATCAGTTTGAAAAATGCATCAATTTGAGCCATCTGAATCCTTTATTTCGTTGCGGTTTAGATCCGGGCAAACGGCACCGGTTATCCGGTCACGCACGACTGATGAATTTGATCGTGGCATCGGTCTCATCGGCCGCCTTGTTTTCTTTCTTGCTCATTTCCAGTAATTTGGCATGGGATTCAATGACCGCACTGACCTGCATTTCCAGTTGAATCCGCTGCCGCTTGAGTTCCATGATATCGCTGTGGAGCTGAGAAAGCCTTTTATGGGCCCGGTTCAGAATTTTTTCCGCTTCCACCTGGGCATTGGCAATGGTGACCTGGGCCGATTTTTTGGCGTTGTCCTTCATCTGATCCAATACATTCTGGGATTGAATCATGGCATTTTTCATGGCATTTTCCCGTTTGCGATACCCCTGATTCTCCAGGTCCAGCCGTCTTTTTTCTTCAGTCAGCGTTTCAATGGTCCGGTCCATGGACTCCATCTGGACCGCCACCTCTTCCAGAAATCCATCCACTTCCTGAACATCAAACCCTCTGAAACGGGTTTTGAATTCCTTCTGCCTGACCACCATTGACGTGATCCCCATAAAACCAATCCTTTCCATCTGAATTCAGATAGTTACATCAGCATGGACCGTGCCAGTCCATGCAGCGTGTTCACCACAAAGGTCTGAAGAAAGATGATGGCCATCAGCACAACGATCGGTGAAATGTCAATTCCGCCGAAAAGGACCGGCAATCTTTTTCTAATCTGATACAGCACCGGTTCCGTTGCGGTATTGATGAACCGGACAATGGGGTTGTAAGGGTCCGGGTTTACCCAGGACAACACCGCACCGGCGATGACAATCCACATGTAAAGCGTCAATCCGTAATCAAGCACCACGGCGACCGCTTCTAAAAAATTGGCCAATACAAGCATTCAAACTCCCTTTCATGTATGATTTTTTCTGAATCTGATATCAGGCAATCAGATAAAAATCAAGTTTTTTTACCTGGTTAGCCATTCATGGCAACCAAACAGCAGGGGTGGATCCAGCGGTTTCCCCGCACTCCGGTCATGAACGGATAAGGCGATATTTGGCCCCGGCCTGTGTTATGCGCTTGAATGTCAGCCGATGGTATGATAACTATGTGATATATATTTTAAAATGTTTTTTGTGTAATACTGGGGAGGGGGTGAATCTGATACGCATAGTCAGATATGACCCCCTGAATCTTTAAGTTCTGTAAAATGGGGTTAAGTCCAAGGAGTAAAACATATGGGTCCTGTGAAATTAAATGAAGTCAAAACGGTTTCCTATGACCGGGCGGAAGTGATCAAGGGATACACCGACCGGTCGCTTCACATCAACCTGACCGGCAATGACATCCGCATCGATGCAATTGATGCAGCGGTCAAAGACAAATTCATCGGCGGCAAAGGATATGATCTGTGGTTCATGTGGCAGGCCGTCCAAGGCGCCACAAAATGGAATGATCCGGAAAATGCCCTGTGCATCTCAGCCGGTCCCCTGGGAGGGACCCCGGGATATCCCGGGGGCGGGAAAAGCATCGTCACCACCATCTCCCCTTTGACAGGGGCGCCCATCGATTCCAATGTGGGCGGTTATTTCGGTCCTTACAAAAAATTTTCCGGATTCGATGTCATCACCCTGACCGGCAAGGCAGACCAGGATATCGTCATCCTCATCGACGGCATTGAAAGCCGGATCAAAATCTTTAACGCCGCCGATCTGCCGGACAATGCCTATGATCTGTCCGAGGCGTTGACCCGGTATTTTGATGAGGAAAAACCGGTGAACATCTCTGTGGTGACCGCCGGCCCGGGGGCTGAAAACACCTATTTCGGGTGCCTGAATTTTTCCTGGTATGATGCCGGCCGCAAAAGAGTCCGGTACAAACAGGCGGGCCGGGGCGGCACCGGCACGGTGCTGGCGGACAAGAGGATCAAGGCGGTTGTGGCCCGGTATGGGGCGGTTTCCATGAAAAGCAATCAGCCCGCAGATCTGGAAGCGTTGAAAACCGTGACCAAAACCCATGCCAAAGAAATCCATGAACTGGACGGAAAGCAGAACCGCATGGCCCTGGTGGGCACCACCCATCTGGTTCCCATCATGAACGACCATGACTGCCTGCCCACGCACAACTTCAAGTTCGGTTCCCATCCTGAGGCGGCGGTCATTGGTGAAGATGTGTATGAACATATCTTTGACAAAGGATTTGACGGTTGCTGGCGGGGATGTGCCGTGGCCTGCGCCCACGGGGTCAAGGATTTTTCCCCGTTCACCGGGCCCTTCAAAGGCACCCGAGTGTTTGTGGACGGACCGGAATATGAAACCGTGGCCGGATGCGGTTCCAATCTGGGCATTTTTGACGCCCACACCATTCTGGAGATCAATTTCTACTGCGACGCCTATGGCCTGGACACCATTTCCGTGGGGACGTCCATCGGTTTTGTCATGGAATGTTTTGAAAACGGCCTGATCACCACCGAACATACCGGCGGCCTGGAACTGAATTTCGGCAACCGGTACGGGACCCTGGAACTGATTCACCAGATGGCGAAAGGGGAAGGGTTCGGTGCCATTGTGGGCAAAGGCATCCGTCAGATGAAACAGATCTTTGCCGACAAGTTCAACGCCGACCCCGGGTTCATGCAGGACATCGGTATGGAATCCAAAGGCCTGGAGTTTTCCGAATACATCACCAAGGAAAGCCTGGCCCAGCAGGGCGGCTACGGCCTGGCCCTCAAAGGCCCCCAGCACGATGAAGCCTGGCTGATCTTTCTGGACATGGTCCACAATTTCATGCCCACCTTTGAAAACAAGGCTGAAGCCCTGCACTGGTTTCCCATGTTCAGAACCTGGTTTTCCCTGTGCGGGCTGTGCAAGCTGCCATGGAACGATATCGTGCCGGAAGACAACAAAGACACCAAAGAACCGGCCAAGGTGATGAAACATGTGCAGTGGTACGCGGATTTCTTTTCCGCTGTCACCGGCAGAGAAACCACACCTGATGATCTCATTGCCATGAGCGAGGCGGTGTACAATTTCCAGCGGGTCTTCAACCTGAAAATGGGATACGGCACCCGGGAACACGATACCCTGCCTTACCGGGCCATGGGGCCGGTCACTGTGGAAGAGTATGACAGCCGCCGGGACCGTTACGACACGCAGCTGACCGACACCTACGGCATGGATATTTCCGGCATGGATACCGCAGCCAAAGTCGCTGCTCTGAGAAAGGAACGCGAATCCCAGTATGAACAGCTCAAAGATGCGGTCTATGACCGTCGGGGCTGGACCCGGAACGGTATTCCCACAAAGGAAACGGTTCAGCGCCTGGGCATCGATTTTCCGGAAGTGCTGGAAGTACTGGCGGAAAACGGGATTCAATAAGGCACAAGCCATCTTTATGATACAGGTGAATGACCAGCCAATGACGTGGAAACCGGACATGACCATCGCAGATCTGCTGAAACAGATGCCTGATGTCCGGTTCTGCTCAGTGGTCCGTCTTAACGGGAAACTGGTTTCCAGTCCCCGGTTTCAAGAGACCCGGATTCCTGACAACGCGGTCATCTATCTGCTGCCTCTGGTGGCAGGTGGATGACCCGGATCCCATTGAACGTTAACCTTCAACACAGAGTTCACTATTGAAATTTTTCATCGATTTTCTCAAGCGGCTGTTAAAAAAACCGTCGACACCGTTGCAACCCTCTCCTGCCCCCGGATCCCGGACCCGTGACGGAGACACACACCATCCCCGGGACAAAAACCAACCCATTGCCGAACCGGCCGGTCCGGAAAAATCATCCTCTTACACACCGGATGGCGGCAAAACACCCCCAAGGCCCCAAAAATCGTCTTCCAAAGCTTCCTGGTCACTGGATCAGTTTCAAGTGCCGCCACTGGAAGGCAAAACCCGGTTTCATGACCTGGATCTGCCGGAACCGCTCATGCATGCCATCGCAGATCTGGGATTTGAATACTGCACCGGCATTCAGGCCGATCTGCTTCCCCATACCCTGGCGGGCAAGGATGCTACGGCCAAAGCTCAGACCGGAACCGGCAAGACGGCGACATTTATTATCGCCATCATCAAGGCATTTATGGACAGACCGGTAAAAAACAAACCCGGATTTCCCAGGGCCTTGATTCTGGCCCCCACCCGGGAACTGGTCCATCAGATTGAAAAAGATTTCCAGGGCCTGGCCAGATGTGCCGGATGCAATATTGTATCCGTTTTCGGGGGCACCGGATACGCCAGCCAGCAGCAGACACTTCAGGATGGGTCGGTGGATGTGATTGTGGCCACGCCGGGACGGCTTCTGGATTTTATCCGGCAAAAAATCATCCAGCTGTCCAAAGTGGAAATCATGGTCATTGATGAAGCGGATCGGATGCTGGACATGGGATTCATCCCGGATGTGCGGAGACTGATTTACATGACGCCGCCCAAAAACAAACGCCAGACGCTTTTCTTTTCCGCCACTCTGACCGAAGACGTATTGCGTCTGGCGGATTCATGGACCACCAAAAACCGGGTTCAGATCGAAATCGATCCGGAACAGACGGCTGCGGACAGCATCCGGCAGATTGTTTATCTGACCACGGAAGATAAAAAATTTCAGCACGTTTACAATCTGGTGACATCCGAAAAAATCGAGCGGGTCCTTATTTTTGTGAACCGAAAAGATACCGCCGCTTTTTTAAGCGGCAAACTGGACCGGTACGGCCAGAAATCCAGGGTGCTCTCCGGGGATGTTTCCCAGAACAACCGGTTCAAGGTGCTGGAGCAGTTTAAAAAAGGAACCGTCCGGATTCTGGTGGCCACGGATGTGGCGGCACGGGGCCTGCATGTTGAAAACATCAGCCATGTCATCAACTATGATATGCCCTTTGAACCCGAGCATTATATTCACCGGATCGGCAGAACCGGCAGAGCGGGTGCCACTGGCACCTCCATCTCGTTTGCCGATGAAATGAGTTCGTTTCAGATTCCGCTGATTGAAGAGGTGCTGGGGTATAAACTGCCTTGTGAATATCCTTCCGACATTCTGGAAAATCCACTGCCCAAACCCGCCCCGATTAAGAAAAACACCTCGCCTCCCCCGAAAGCCAAAGCCAAGTCCAGGCGAAGGCGGCGATCCCGGCCGCCGGGAAAATACACCGGGAAAAGCCGCCCGGGTTCCGGTTGACAGGGTCCCGGCATTCAGTGTAAAACCCTGGTAATTTATGACAAACAAGACATACAGTAAAGGAGAGGTAACACTATGTTTGGCCTAGGAATGCCTGAAATTTTATTGATTCTGGCTATTGCCCTGATCGTGATCGGGCCTCAGAAATTGCCTGAACTGGCAAAAACCTTAGGCCGTGCCATGGGAGAATTCAAACGCTCTGCCCAGGATCTCAAACGCAGTATTGATATGGATACCACTCTCCAGGATGTTAAATCTTCCACCACGGATTTAAAAGATGTGATCAAAGACGGCAAACCCAAAAAACCGAGCCGAAAAAAACCAGACACCACCGATGCCGCCCAGAAAAGGGATACAGACACCTCTGAAGCCCCGGACCCGGCAACCGATGCTGACAGACCCTCATCAGAAAATTTTGCTGGTGATCCCCATGCTGACAAAAAGGACACAAACGGATAAAATCCATGGAAACCGATGCCAAAAGCCCGTTTACTGAACATTTAGGAGAGCTGCGGGACCGGCTGGTCCGGTCTTTCATCGCTGTGGGTGTGGGATTTGCCATAGCGTATGCGTTCAAGGAAAAACTGTTTCAGATCCTGACCTCTCCTCTGGTGACAGCCATGGAAGCAAACGGCAATGCCAAAATGATTTTCACCGGACTGCCGGAAGCGTTCTTCACCTATCTCAAAGTATCACTGCTGGCCGGAATCATTCTGGCCACACCGGTGCTGTTCTATCAGTTCTGGATGTTCGTTTCCCCGGGTCTTTACCGGACTGAAAAAAAATATATGCTTCCGGTGGTGATCTTATCCCTGTTTTTTTTCATCATCGGGGCTTCATTTGGATATTTCATCGTATTTCCCTATGGATTTCAATTTTTTCTGGGATTTGCCACAGATACGATCCAGGCCATGCCTTCCATGAAAGAATACCTGTCGTTTGCATCCAAGATGCTGCTGGCCTTTGGATTTGTATTTGAACTGCCCCTGGTTCTCACCTTTATGGCACGCATGGGGCTGGTGACCGTCCCTTTTCTGAAAAAAAACAGAAAATATGCACTGCTTTTATTTTTTGTGGGGGCGGCGCTGATCACCCCGCCGGATGTCATTACTCAGATAATGATGGCCCTGCCATTAATGGTTCTGTATGAAATCAGCATTATCGGAGCCCGGATTTTCGGTAGAAAGCCCATCGGAACCCCGGATGACGCAGATGAAACCGAGGAGGAAAATGAGGCATCGCCTGGCGATTAAACTGTATACGCATGACCGGATTTCTTATTGACTTTGGTAAAAGCTTATGTCAAAAAACTAAGCAACCTTAAAAACTGCCGGATGCTTGGAACAGCACCGGAAACAATAAACTGAAACCCTTAAGGAGAAATGTGCTATGAAGAGTAAAACGATCACGCTTCTACTGACTGCCGCAATCATTGCGATTTTTGCCGCAACCGGAATCCAGGCCGGCACTGAAGTGGAAGACACTTTTGAAATCACAACGCCCGGATATGATGAAGCCAGCCGGAAAAAAGGGCCACCGCAGTTCAAACCGGTGACCTTCACCCATAAAAAACACACTGAAGATTACAACATTTCCTGCGGCGAATGCCACCATGACGAGACCGGAACTCCTTTGGCCGACCTGAAAATGGGGGATGATGTTCACACCTGCCATGAATGTCACAATATTTTTGAAAAAGACAAGGATAACCGGAATGACATCATGGTTCATGAAAATGCCATGCACGGCAACTGCCGGGAATGTCACAAACAGGTCAACATCGATGCGGGTGATCCCAAAGGCCGTAAAGGGCCTGGACCCACATCCTGCAATGACTGCCATGAAAAAGTCTGATCCTCAGTTCAACAACCGAAACTGAATTTGATCAGTTAAAATATAAAGGCGGCCTTTTATTGAAAAGGCCGCCTTTATAATTTTTACAAACAGCGTTTTTTACGGCACCAGCAGACGGTTATCGATCAACCGGGTTTTTCCCACCCATACGGCCATGGCCATGAGTGTTTCTCCCTGAATCAACGTCACCTCTTCCAGGGTGTGAGGATCACACACAGACAGATAATCCACACGCATGTCCGAACCGCCGGCCAGGATACCGCGGGCCAGATCCAGAATTTTCCCGGCATTCCGCTCTCCGTTTTTCACTGCTTTTTCAGCGGTTTCCAGACACCGGGACAGCCGCAGTGCATGGGGACGTTGCGCCGGGGTCAGGTATTTGTTTCTTGAGCTCATTGCCAGTCCATCCGGCTCCCGCACAATCGGGACCCCCACGATATCGATATCCAGGTTCAAATCCTTCACCAATCGCCGGATCACCGTCAACTGCTGAAAATCCTTTTCCCCGAATACAGCGGTATGGGGTCTGACAATGTTAAACAGTTTGGTTACCACGGTGGCCACCCCTTTGAAAAAACCGGGCCGGGAAAGCCCGCACAGATGAAACGGCA
The DNA here is from genome assembly GCA_937951975.1 of uncultured Desulfotignum sp. Taxonomy (GTDB): domain Bacteria; phylum Desulfobacterota; class Desulfobacteria; order Desulfobacterales; family Desulfobacteraceae; genus Desulfotignum. Next base: position 7,711 of record CALGAJ010000307.1, on the reverse strand, counting down.
GATTTTCCAGGGTGACATACGTCTCAAACCCCGGTGGATACATCTGCGCGTCTACAGGGGTAAACACCGCCGACACCCCGATTTGACGGCATTTTTCCAAATCCTGTTCCAGGGCTCTGGGATAGGTGGAAAAATCTTCATTGGGACCGAACTGGGCCGGATTCACAAAGATGGATACCACCAGGTGATCCGCACATGTCAACGCTTTGTCCATCAACGCCATATGCCCGTCATGCAAAAATCCCATGGTGGGAACAAAGGCAATGGTCTGATCTTTTTTCCGCACGGTTTCTGAAAACCGGGTCATGTCACGTATGGTCGCAATTACTTCCATGGAGCAGGTTACCTCTTTTGATAGGCTCTGGCCAGTTTGATTAGAGAAGGGGCCCAGGACACCGATCCCAGCGCATGGATATGAGTATAGGTGCCAAAGGTATTATATTTATGAAATCCATCTTTTTTGTTCAGAATCCCTTTTCCCCGTTCCATGGAAAAGGCCATGTCCGAATCCTGGTATTCAATCTTTAAAATTTTCGAATATCGGAACTCATGCCCTTTCAGCACCTCACCGGTGGGAAAAAACGGGTTTTTGTGCACCACTTTCACCCGGGTATATCCATGGCCCTGGGGTTTGAGTGCCAGCCCGAACCAGATGGGCAGAATCCCGGACATCGCATATTCCCGGCCATGCAGACAAATGCTTTGTCCTAAAAATATCAGGCCCCCGCATTCCGCGTAAATGGGCAGTCCATCTTTGGCCAGCGCGTTTAAATGCTCTCTGAATGACCGGTTTTCCGCCAGCTGGGGGGCATGGGTTTCCGGAAATCCGCCTCCCATGTATAATGCATCCACATCCGGCAACCGGTCCTGTGTCAAAGGACTGATGAACACCAGTTTGGCCCCGGCGTTTTCAAGGGCCTCCAGATTGTCCGGATAGTAAAACTGAAATGCGGAATCTCTGATCACCCCGACCACCACCTGCGCTTCCGAAGAACCGCCGGTGGCGGATGAAAGAACGGATCGTGATCCGCCGGTACGTTGATTTTCCGAACAACTCGCAGTCCGGCAGTCGTTGATCACTGCATGATACAGACCGTCCAGATCCAGGTGTTCCAGGGCCATATTTCGTACCGCATCAAGGGCCTGAATCGAAGACCCATGTTCAGCGGATGTCACCAGCCCCATATGCCGCTCGGGAAAATCATCGGACTGAAGTTTTGGAATCGCCCCGAATACCGGGATCCCGCAGAACTGCTGGATATTGGATGTCACTTTTTTTCGATGCCGCGGGCCGGCCACCTGATTGAGAATCACTCCGATGATCCGGATATCCGGGTCAAACTGCTGACACCCCATCACCAGTGCTGCCATGGTCCGGGTACTTTTGGTACAGTCCAGAACCAGCAGTACCGGCAGATTCAGCAGTTTGGCCAGCTCCGCCGTGGACGTGGAGCCATCCGTATCAATACCGTCATATAATCCCCGGTTGCCTTCCACCAGGGCGATGTCTGAATTTCGGGAGTGTGAAAAAAAAGAGTCCTGAACCACCTGGGGAGTACATAGAAATGTGTCCAGATTGTAGCAGGGGCGGCCGGCTGCCAGGGAAAGCCAGCCGGCGTCGATATAATCGGGGCCTTTTTTAAAAGGCGAAACTGCAATTTGCTTATCTTTCCATGCCGCGGCAATTCCCAAACTGATGATGGTTTTGCCCGAACCACCCCTGAGCCCTGCCACCACCACGCCTGGAATCTTGTCACTGCTTGCGTGCATGGGTACGTCTTTATGGTATGGGGTTATTAATTTTCACCTTCGGAAGAATGCTGGATACCGCCACCTTTAAGACCATACATCGTGGTGGAACCCGAAGACCAGAATTCCAGAATGCCGTCTTCAACCATTTTGTTCACCACTTTTTTGATCATTCGGGGTTTGTCATCCGGAAAAATTTTATAAAAATCCTTGATATAGAATTTGGATTTGGTTTTGGCCTTTTTTTCCAGCCATTCAACCACAGCCTTTTGTGCTTCTTCCTTGTTGTCAAGAAGGTCACTCATTTTTTTACTCCTTTGAATTGGAATGGATGAGCCGGAGCCCCTGTTCCAGGTGCTCCGGCTTGTCATCATATGTACCAGAATCCGTTCAAAAACTGCGGTGTTCTAGAATTTGAACTGAGTGGACTGACGCCAGCTCATGTATGCCTGCTGACGGAAATCATCGATCAGGTGATGGGTGAAATCCAGCTCACACACCTCAAAGAATTTTTCCCATCCGATTCTTTCGGCCCAGTCGCCCAAGCGCTCATATTTGTTGGCGCCTTTGGCATAGGCTTCCACCATTCTCTGGATGGCATCGGTCATGGACGGCCATCTGGGCATTTCATTGGGCAGAAACGCCACAACCACTTTGGAGAATTTGGGATCGGAAATCCGGTTGGACACCTTTCCGCCGGCCATCAGCACGATGCCATCGCCTTCGGTATCCGCCAGAGGCATGGACGGGCACATGGTGTAGCAGTTACCGCAGTACATGCACCGTTCGTTTTTGACGTCCACGGACTTGACTTCCTTGCCGCTGTCCAGCTGCACTTTGGCCGGTTTGATGGCTGCAGTCGGACATGCTGCAACGGCCAGCGGGATTTCACATACTTTATCCAGATATTCATGGTCCAGCATGGGCGGTTTTCTGTGATATCCGAGAATGGCGATATCAGAGCAGTGAACCGCGCCGCACATGTTCAGACAGCAGGCCATGGATACGCGCAGCTGAGCCGGCAGTCTCATGTCCTGGAAATCGTTGAACAGCACATCCATGGCTGCCTTGACCGTACCGGACGCATCCGTGGCAGGCGTATGGCAGTGAATCCAGCCCTGGGTGTGAACGATATTGGTCACACCGGCACCGGTACCCCCGATGGGGAACTTGAATGATCCGCCGGCAAATTTTCTGGAAGCCAGGTCGTTTTTCAACGGTTCCAGTTTGTCTTTGGAATCCACCATGAATTCCACATTGTTACGGGTGGTGAACCGCACATATCCGTCACAATGTTTGTCCGCAATCTCGCAGATTTCATTGATCAGGCTGGTGGACATCAACCGGGCGCCACCCACCCGAACCGTATATACTTCATCTCCTGAATCCGCCACATGCACGAGAACACCCGGCTCAAGGATTTCATGGTGAGACCATTTGCCCTTGTTTTTGGCAATCACAGGAGGGTAAAATTCGTTATGATCTTTGGGACCGATGTCGGTAATCCGGTTTTCCATCGGTTTTTCTGGATTATAACCCGTAGAAATAAAAGCCATTATGATTCTCCCTTCCTATCTCCTATGGTGTTTTCTGTATTCTTCCACATCACGTTCCCAGCCGCCCGGTACTTCATCTTCTTTCCAGAAGATGTACGGGTTGGTTCTGGGGTAGGCAACATGCTGCGGCATGGGATCGATTCCGGTCACTTCCAGCAGTTTCTGGAAGCCCTGGCGCATAATCAGCTCGCCCAGGCGTTCCCGGTTCTTGCCTTCTTCCATCCACCAGTCCCAGATATTTTCAATGATTTCCGTAATTGCTTCGTAATCATTGTCCGGGTTGACTTCCACGAACGGTACCAGCAAGGATCCCATCTGGGCACCGTCAAGAATCGGCGCCTTGGCACCCACGAGAATGGAAAGTCCGGTGTCCTTACCGATTTTCAGGGCTCTGGGCATGACATTGATGCAGTGCATGCACCGGGTACAGTTGGCATTGTCAATGAACAGTTTCTTGTTTTCAAACTTCATGCATTTGGTGGGGCACAGGGCCAGTACTTCTTTTTCAAGATCAAACGGCCCCCAGTCCTTGCTGCCTTTGTAGGCGCCGGCATTGGCCGGATATGCGGGATCGTTTTCCACATATTTGTTCACGGCATCCTGATCAATGCGGATATCATCTTTCCAGGTACCGATAAAGGACATGTCAGACCGGGCAATGGATGCCACACAGCAGTTGGGGCAGCCATCCAGTTTAAACTTGAACTTATAGGGGAATGCCGGTCTGTGCAGTTCATCCTGATATTCGTTGGTCAGAAAATACACCAGTGCATTGGTATCATAGCAGGCATATTCGCACCGGGACTGACCCAGGCAGTCGGACGGGGTTCTCAGGTTGGAGCCGGAGCCGCCCAGGTCCTGATCCATGTCATGGGTCAGGGTCCAGAAAATCTCTTCCAGCTGTTTGGTGGTGGTCCCCAGCAGGATGATGTCACCGGTGGAGCCGTGCATGTTGGTCACACCGGACCCTCTGAAATCCCAGAGATCACACAGTTTTTTCAGATAATCAGTGGAATAGTATTTTCCTGCCGGCTGGTTCACCCGCATGGTGTGGAATGCTTCGACACCGGGAAAATTTTCCGGCTGATCGCAGTATCTGCCGATAACCCCGCCGCCATAGCCGAACACACCGACGATGCCGCCGTGTTTCCAGTGGGTTCTTCCGTGTTTGTAAGAAAGTTCCACTATCCCGAGAAGATCGTCCACCACATCCACCGGAATCTGGAATTCAATGCCTTCCGCGTTCTTTGCCCTTTTTTCCGCCTGAGCTTTCAGGTCAGAGACAAAGCTTGGCCAGGGGCCGGATTCCAGCTGGTCCAGTAAAGGAGTTTCATGCTTAGCCATTTACTTACCTCCGTTAAAAGTTAAATTACATTCAACAATGAAAAGATTTTCCAAACTTTTCATCCAATAGTCTGACACAAGTCAAATTCGATATCATTCCAAATTGTTATTATACAAGCGACATCTTCTTTACTTACCTTAAAGATATATTCGCCAAAATTATCATTTGTTGGTATAGAATTTCTGTTTACACATGTCAATAAAAAAACCGGATATCCCTGTTTTTCGCTCTGAATTCCGGTTCCGGCTTCACCAGGAAGACATGATCTTTTGAATCCGCTGACAATGCGCATCCAGATGCTGCCGGATCAATTGTCTTTCAACTGTACTGAAATGCCGGTCTTCCAGCAGATGCGTCATCATGTCATGCAGCTGCGCTGAATCAAATCTTTTCACGAAGTCCATGAACCGGGCCGTTAATCCGCCGGATTCAGTCGATGGTGTGTTTTTTGAGTCATGATCCGTCAAACACCGAATCATGCCTTTCACCGCGGCATCCAGCACCCTGCCCGGCAGCCATACCAGGGAACCGGTGCCGTCCATCCGATCCAGCCGCATACACAAGGTCAGGTTCAAAAAATAAAAAAGCAGACTAAACAATTGCCGGACCGGGCCATCGCAAATGTCTGATGCGGTTTCCGTTAACAGCCCGATGCCCCGCACCGTTATCAGCCGCACCTCACCGTGAGGATTTACCACAAAATCCCCGGCCGCATGATGCCACGGGAAAATTTCCAGACCGGTATCCCTGTCATAATAGGCCGTCAGCACATAGGCAATCTGTTCATAAATTTTCTCTGCCCGGTGCCAGGAAACCGGTTCATGGGTTCCGTCATCTTTCCAGATGGCTACCTGGCAATCTTCTTCTGTTCCGGTGATGTGAAATTCATAGAACCGGTCAAACCACTGCCCCAGAAAAAATCCGATCCGGCCCTTTTTTGCCGTAAAGGTTTCTGTCCCGAACACGCGGGGAATCCAGGCGGGCTCTACCCGGTCAGCCAGGTCGGCAAGCAGCCGGTGCTCGGTTTCAATCAAAGAGAGCCCGGGATCCCGGACCGCGCCGTTGAGCACCAGCGGCACGGCAGCAGACCCGGTGACGGCCGTAATTTTCAGTGGATGATAAAAGGCGCCGTGCTTTTCCAGACAGACTTGCAGAGCAAGAATCGGTCCGGGATCCTTGGTCATACAGGAGACAGCCTGACAGACCATTTGTCCCCGGGCCAGGGTCAAAAAAGTCTGTGCCGCCGCAAAATAATCGCCGACAGTCCATTCAGAACGACTGTCGGCTGTGCTGATTTTTCCGGACAAAGGCATGTTCCACAGACCGGAGCCGGGAGTCACCGGTATATGCCCGGACATATAAAAGGTTATTTCCGGATCAAAGATCATCCCTGACGATGGAGCGCCAGTTCTTTTAAAAGATCCGGAGCCACGTCATATCCCAGCTCACGGGCCTTGTCGCAATGGGAAACAGCCTTTTCATAGTCTTCCAGTTCCAGATATCCCACCGCCAGATTGTTGTGGGCAATGGGAAATTCCGGTTGAATCTGAACCGCTTCCAGATTGGCCTGAATCCCTTCTTCGTAAAGCCCTTTCATGTAGTAAGCGGTCCCCAGGGAGGCATAGGCCTGAACAAAATATTTGTTGTGAATGATGGCCTTTTTCAGATATTTGATGGCTTTGTCGATTTTTTCTTCATCTTCTTTGGCATCCTTGCCGTCCACCAGCTGGATCAGAACAAAGGCCATGTTGGCATAGCCTTCGGCAAACCCGGCCCGGGCTTTGGTGGCACGCTGATTGAACCTGAAGCAGCCTTCCAGGTCTCCGCGCTGAAGACAGATTCCCCCCAGCTGCACATAGGCTTCCGCCAGAGTGGGGCTGTTTTCGATGGCATCGTGAAACGCTTTTTCCGCTTCCATATATTCCTGTTTTCCCAGCAGCGCCACCCCCAGATTGTAATGGGTGGTGCCGCACTCGGTGTTCTGGGTCAACTGATATCTGAGTCTGGCAATATGCTCATCCGCATTCCGGGGCAGGTCTCCCCTTTTTTGCGTGTCGGACATGGGTTACTCCTTGATGTCGGGTACAAAATTTATAACTTGTTTTCCGTATGAAATTTTATATAATAGATGATTTACCACAGGAGTCAAGGCATTTGGAACGCCCGGCCGGAGAATATTTTTCTTGCGCCGGGCTCCCGCCTGTGGTAGCACCTGTTTTTTGTTTTACCATGACATCATCAGAATTTTTGGGAGTCCATTGCTATGGAAAAGGGATGTTTTACCGCGCTGATCACCCCGTTCACCGATACCGGAGAACTGGATCAAGACGGCCTGGAACAGCTTATCGAATTTCAGATCCAAAACCAAATCACCGGTATACTGGTGACCGGCACCACCGGGGAAAGTCCGACACTCGAATGGGAAGAACACATCCATGTCATTGCCCTGAGTGCCAAACAGATCACCGGCCGTTGCCGGATCATTGCCGGCACCGGCAGCAACAATACCCAGGAAGCCCTCACCGCAGCGGGTCATGCCGCTAAACAAGGGGTGGATGCCGTATTGATGGTGGATCCCTATTACAATGGTCCCTCGTCCCTTGAAATCCGCAAGGAATATTATGAAGCCGTGGCGGTACAATACCCGGACCTGACGATCATCCCCTACATCATCCCGGGCCGCACCGGTGCCCAGATGCTGCCCCAGGACCTGGCCCTGCTGGCACAGGCCTGCCCCAACATCACCTGTGTCAAGGAAGCCACCGGCAATCCGGATAACATGAAACTCACCCGCAAATGCTGCGGTCCGGATTTCAAAATTTTTTCCGGTGATGACGCACTGGTATATGACATTATGACCGATCCAGAGATCCGGGCCTGCGGGTCCATCTCCGTGATGTCCAATATCGTGCCCGGATTCATGACGCAGATGGTGTCCGCCATCAATCAGGGGGACCGGGATGAAGCCCGGAGGCTCCAGGCTGCTCTCAAACCGCTTCTGGATCTTGTGGTGGTCACCACCACGGAACAGACGTCGTTCGGGCCGGCCTTGTGCCGGGCC
>CALGAJ010000306.1 GCA_937951975.1 uncultured Desulfotignum sp. | reverse complement strand
TTGCGCATGAACTTGAGAATCTCCATCCGCTCGGTGCTCAAAGGACATTCATCATGCACGCCTTGTTTTTCCGCCAAAGCACAGGCAATCTCTTCGGTCCAGGATCTGAAATCCTTAAGATAGCCTTCCTCATCCAGGTGAAGTTCCAAATCATGGGTATTTGTCATGGGTCATCTCCTTTAAGAAAAGGGGTTTATTGAAGCAATACGGGTTTATATGATAGTTAAACAATAAACATCCAGGCGTTTTTGTAAATAGCTTATTTTGTGAGATAGACATAACTTTTCTACACCGCCTGGTGTTGAATGCTCATAATGAACAGGTCTTGTGACCGATTTCTTTGAATTTTTATTTCAAACATCCATTGACAAAACCTTGAATATTGTATATAGAACTCTTTTTTTCATATACTGAGTTTAACCTGACAATTCAACCCTAATACCATCGCAACATAAATTAGCTGGACCCAGAAAAATGGACCGCCCTGTTGGCAGACCGTTGCGTTTTTTGAACCAATGACATGCCGTTTTTGGGGCAAATTTTATTCATGAAGGATGATGTAAAATGATCAGAGATTTAAAACGGGTGAGAAATATCGGCATCAGTGCCCATATTGACTCCGGCAAGACCACCCTTTCAGAACGGATTTTATTTTATACGGCCCGGATTCACAAAATCAATGAAGTCCGGGGGAAAGACGGTGTCGGTGCGGTCATGGACTCCATGGAGCTGGAAAGAGAACGGGGGATCACCATTGCGTCGGCTGCCACGTATTGTGAATGGAAAAAACACAACATCAACCTCATCGATACCCCGGGCCATGTGGATTTTACCGTGGAAGTGGAACGGTCCCTGCGGGTGCTTGACGGGGTGGTGCTCATTCTGTGCTCCGTTGCGGGTGTGCAGTCCCAGTCCATCACAGTGGACCAGCAGATGAAACGTTATGAAGTGCCGTGTATCGCCTTTGTCAACAAATGTGACCGGTCCGGTGCCAATCCGGCCAAGGTGGCCAAACAGCTGAAAACCAAACTGGGGCACAATTCCGTGTTGATGCAGCTGCCCATCGGGCTGGAGGACAAACACGAAGGCGTGGTAGACCTGGTGGCCATGAAAGCGTATTATTTTGAAGGCGATAATGGTGAGCGGGTGGCAATTAAAGACATCCCTGAAGATCTGCTGGAAGCGGCAAAAGAAGCCAGAGAAGAATTGATCGATGCGGCCTCTTTGTTCTCGGAGGAACTCACCGATGCCATTCTTGAAGAATCGGACATCAGCGAAGAATTGATAAAAAAAGCCGTGAGAACCGGCGTGATGGACAGACAGATCACTCCGGTATTCCTGGGTTCCGCATACAAGAACAAAGCGATTCAGCCATTGCTCGATGCGGTGCTTGACTATCTGCCCTCTCCTTTGGACATTCATAACGAAGCCATTGACCTGGACAACAATGAAGAAAGCGTGGTCCTGGAAAGCAATTTTGACAAACCCACGGTGGCACTGGCATTCAAACTTGAAGACGGTCAATATGGCCAGCTGACCTATATCCGTGTCTATCAGGGATGCATCACCAAAGGTGACACCCTGGTGAACACCCGGGACGGCAAGAAAATCAAGGCCGGCCGGCTGATCCGTATGCATGCTTCCCAGATGGAGGACGTGGAAGAGATTCCCGCCGGCCATATCGGTGCCATGTTCGGTGTGGACTGCGCATCCGGAGATACATTTGTCTCTCCGACCATCAATTACTCCATGCTGGCCATGCATGTGATGGAACCGGTCATTTCCCTTTCCATCGTGCCCAAGGACAACAAGGCCCAGATCAACATGTCTAAGGCATTGAACCGGTTCACCAAAGAGGACCCCACGTTTAAAACATATGTGGACCATGAAACCGGTGAAACCATTATCCAGGGCATGGGCGAGCTGCACCTGGAAGTGTATGTGGAGCGCATGAAGCGGGAATACAAGGCGGAAGTCACCACGGGCGCTCCCCGGGTGGCCTACCGGGAGACCATCACCCAGAAATCCTTGTTCAACTACACCCATAAAAAACAGACCGGCGGTGCCGGCCAGTTCGGTCGGGTGGCCGGATTTATGGAACCGTGTGAAGAAGATTTTGAATTTGTCAACAAGATCACCGGGGGCCGGATTCCCACCCAGTATATCCCGGCCTGTGAAAAAGGATTTGCCGCATGCATGGAAAAAGGTCCGAAACTGGAGTTCCCGGTCACCGGCGTGCGGGTGACCATCGACGATGGTGCGTTCCATGCGGTGGACTCATCGGAAATGGCGTTTCAGGCCGCTGCCCGGGGGGCATTTCTGGAAGGATACATGAAGGCCAAGCCCGTGGTCAAGGAGCCCATCATGAAAGTGGTCATCGAGACCCCCAATGAATTCCAGGGGTCCTGCATGGGACTGATCAACCAGCGCCGGGGAATCATTCAGGGCTCCCAGGAGGAAGGGGTCATGTCGGTGATTGAAAGCCAGGTTCCCTTGTCGGAGATGTTCGGTTTTTCCACGGTTCTCAGGTCCGCCACCCAGGGAAAGGCCCAGTTCACCATGGAATTTTCTTCCTATAAACAGGTTCCCCAATCAATCGCCGAAGAGATCATCAAACAGAAACAGGAAGAAAAAAAAGCTTAAGACCGCCACATCAAGGAGAGGGAATATGTTAAAACAAGATCTCAATCTCAGAAGCCCCATTGAAAAAATCATGGGCATTGACAATATTACCGACAGCAAGTTCGGTGCCGTGCTTTCTAGAGCCGGTGTGGGAAAGACCCGGTTTCTGGTTCAGATTGCGCTGACACAGCTTTTACGAGACCAGAAAATCGTTCATGTCAGCCTGGATGATTCCATCGGAAAAATCAATCTGCGCTATAATGAAGGGTACACCAATCTGGTGGACAGCATCGGATATGTGGATCCCCAGAAAGCGGTTCGGCTGTGGGATGACATCAGTCTCAACAAAGTGGGCATCAGCTACAATGATGTCACCTTTGACACCGGAAAGCTCAAAGATTATCTGAAAAGCTTCAAAAAAGCCGAACTTCCCATGCCGGCGATCATGATCATTGACGGCCTTAATTTTGATGAAGACATCACAGAGATTCTGGAAAATCTCCAGGCCCTGAACAGGGAATTTTCCACTTCCATCTGGTTTGCCATGAAGACTCACCGGGACGAAGCCATGGCAAAAGACGGATATCCGGTTCAATTGGAAAGCCGAAAAGACCTGTTTGACAAAGCCTTGTTTCTGCAGCCGGTGGACAACAAGATTCAGGCGGTCGTGCTCAAGGACGGCAATCGAACCGACCAGTCATTTCTTCTGGACCCGGCGACCATGATGCTGGTTGAATAAGACCTTTTTTGATATTCTTCAGAGATGTTCCCGCTGTTCCGGCTGGAACATCTCTTTTTTTTCGCATTCTCAGACCCATTGCCGGATAAAATTTTCAATAGCCTGATACACCCGTTCTACCCCTTCCCCGAGCAGGATTCCGTGCCGTTCATAATCAAACAGATACAATTCCTTGACCGTTGACCCCAGCTGATGAAACAACTTTTCGGTTCCTCTGGGATTGACCACCGGGTCTTTTCTGGACTGGACCACCAGGACCGGCCGATTGATCTGTTTCAGTTTCGGGGTCAGCTGTTCCATGAGCATTCCCAGTTGATGGATACCCGCAATGGGATTTCTCAGGTAATTAATGTGGGGGTTTTCCGGATGGTTGTCGATGAATTCCTTGGTCATGGCATTGAGGCGGATGCGACGGATCATGGTGTTCCATGCATTGATGGCCGGCACGAAATGAGCACCCATGTCCTGGAGCTGCATGGGCGGGGCCACGGCAAAAACCGCCTCATAATCCGTCACCCGGGTCGCCATCTCCAGGGCCAGGCCCGCACCGGTGGAGAACCCGCCGACAAACCGTTTGCTGCAGGAATGGCGTAAGGCGACATAGGCTTCTTCCACGGATTCCATCCATTGTTCATAACCCACCCGGGCCAGATCATCCGGAGACGTGCCATGTCCTTTGAGCCGGGGCACATGGACAGTGAATCCTTTGGCATGCAGATACCGGGCAAAACTTTTCATCTCTTCCGGCGCCGCCATATACCCGTGGATCAGCAGTACCCCGGGGCTGTCCGATGCCTGATTCAGAAACAGGGGCCGGCCGATCCGCTTGTTTTTTGATTCATCCGGTCTGAAAAATGCGGCATAGTCTGCAGTAAAATCCATGTTCATTTTTTCAATGACCCGGGATCGGACCCGTTCCCGGATCTGATGACGGGGTTTCTGGGCGATCTTTTTCAGGCAGATCTGGGCGGCTTCCACCGGCTCCACTTCATTGGCCATGACCAGGATGGGATTTTCCATGCGGATGGCATGAAATTCCGATAAACTGTAGAATCGGGGCTGGTCTTTGAAAAACCTTTGCCCGTCGGCATCCATGCGGATCACTCCGGTTTTTTGTGCCAGCGCCAGAAAATCCGATATCCGTTTGAACCGGTCATCCACCAGCAGGTGAATCTGATTTTCCTGCAGCTGATCCGCCACATAACACAGACGGTTCAGCACCAGACAGGTAATGGCATAATATACCTTGCACGCGAATTCATACCGGTCGATCCCTTCCCGTCTGTACGGGTAATGTTTAAGGATACCGGCCATGACATGGTCATAATTAAGCGTGGTCAACCCATACACCTGGGCCATGTATGTTTCCATCACCTTCAGGGCGATCTGTCTTGAAATCTGCCTGGATTCCAGGTCTTCAAAAGGCCGGATCCGGCGTTTCACCGTCAAAAGACTTTCCAGAAAAGGATGATGAAGATACGGCGCCATATCAATGGGCGTACCGAACCGGATGGTGATATCCACCCCGGTGAACAGCATGGCTCCTTCGGTCATCAGTTCATCCATCACCCGTTTGGAGGGTTTTTTTAAAACAAGCCCGGCCATGGACCCTAAAATGTTTTCCCGGGGATTGGCGGGGTAATACGTGATATTCACCGGTACGATATGCGTGGACTGGTTCAGGATAGCATCGATATCGGTCAAATCGAGTTCTTGTGTCAGCCGGTGGAATTCCGGGGCGTTTGATGCTTTCAGACGGCGCAGGCGCTCCCTGAAAAACGCGCACCTGAGCCCCACCACGGCAGCGCCGGTATGAGGGCGCTGATCCCCTTTTTCATCGGTGAGAACAAACCGGCCGTCTTTGACCAGTTTTTTGTTTTTCACCATCATGCCTTCAGGAAAGATGATCCAGTGGGCATCACCGGACAACAGGGTTTTCAAAAGCAGATCATCCCGGTCCGGTGCGTCTGTGGACACAGCACCCAACCGTCTGAGCAACCCTTCGAGCACCGGCACATCAAACAGTTCCCGGGCCGCCAGAGACCAGATCTGCTTACCGGTAAGGCTGTGAATATGATAAGGCAGAAACACCGTTTCAATACGGGTGAAATGGTTGGCACAGAACACCACCGACCCTTCCGGAATATTGGATTGCCCCTGGATGGTGATTCTGGCTCTGGAAAATCCGGAAAGGGTTTTTAGCGTATAAGAGGACAACTTGAATGCAAACCGGTTCATGACGATGCCTTATTCTCAAAATCATTGCCCGGGCCATCCCGGTGTGTTGAATTTTCAGCCGGTTGGTGGTATTGTTCTCATTTGCACCGCGCCGCCCGACCGGACATTTTTTTTGATACCCTGGCCGGATTATAGTATGGAATGGTACCCGGTTGTCAAAAACAATTTATTAAATGGAGACTTTGTTTTGTACGCTAAAATCGTTATTCTGACATTTCCCCCGAACGTGGCTCATAAAGCCGTGGTCTGTCAGCTGGTAAAAAAGTTTGATCTGCTGTTCAATATCTTACGGGCTGAAATTTCCAGCCAGAAACAGGGGGCCATGGTGCTGGAAATCACCGCACCTTCCCGACCCGATTTTAACAAAGGCATCGAGTTTCTCAAACAGCAGGGGGTTCAGGTGTCCACTCCGGAACACCAGATCTATAAAGATGATCAGATCTGTACCCATTGCGGGGCCTGCACCGCTGTCTGTCCCACCCAGGCCCTGTACATCCAAAGACCGTCCATGGAAGTGATATTTGACAAGGACAAATGCTCCGTGTGTGAACTGTGCATTGTAACCTGCCCTTCCCGGGCCATGGGGCTGTTCACCAAAGAACCGGAAGCCGCCATCTGATGCACGCACCTGCCATCGGTGTGGCTGTCAGCGGCGGGGTGGACTCCCTGGTGGCCGCTTTTTTGCTCAGACAGCAGTATAAACAGGTATTCGGCCTGCATTTCACCACCGGGTACGAAACCCGGAAAACCGATGTGAATCAGCTCAAAGATCAGTTGAAAATGGATATCATCACCCTGGATCTGTCTGACCCGTTTGAAAACCAGGTGGTTCATTATTTCACATCCACCTACGCTCATGGGAAAACACCGAATCCCTGCATGGTCTGCAACCAGAAAATCAAATTCGGGGTACTGATGGAACAGGCCCAGAAACACGGGGCGGATTATCTGGCCACCGGGCACTACGCAACCATTGTCAATGCCCTGACACACCCGGATGACGCCATGCCTTACCCCCGGCTCGAAAAGGCCGTGGATGAAAACAAGGATCAATCCTATTTTCTGGCCCGTCTTTCCGGTGAACAGCTGTCAAAAATTTTATGCCCCCTGGCCGGTTTCTACAAAAACCAGGTCAAAGCCCTGGCCAGCGAACATGGCCTGGTACCGGTCTCTGCCAAGGAAAGCCAGGATATCTGCTTTGTTCATGACAAAGATCTGGCCTCATTTTTCACCGGCAAAACCGGTCTGACCCCGGAACCCGGTCCGATCATGGATTTTCACGGCCGCCGGGTGGGCACCCATGCCGGGGTCCATGCCTTTACCGTGGGCCAGCGCCGGGGAATCAACTGTCCGGCATCGGAACCTTATTATGTCAGACGCATCGATCCGTCCACCCATACCCTTCATGTGTGCTTTAAAAAAGATCTGGCACAGCAGGAGATGACCGTGAATCAGATGGTCTGGAACGACCCTCGGGGGACCGATGCCCTCCCGTTCAATGCGGCCCGAAAGGTGGCGGTTAAAATCAGGTACCGCCATAAAGAAGCACCTGCCATGCTGACCCGCCAGGGCACATCCGGACAGGTATTGTTCAATCAGCCCCAGTATGCCGTGACCCCGGGGCAGGCAGCGGTTTTTTACCATGGACCCCGGGTGCTGGGATCGGCGATTATCCAATGAAAACATTTTATATCAAAACGTTGGGATGCAAGGTCAACCAGTATGAATCCGACGGCATTTCCGCCGATCTTGAACACCATGGCCTGATCCGGTCAAACAAAGGCAAATCCAATGATGTGTGCATCATCAACACCTGTGCCGTGACAGCCAAGGCCGCCATGCAGTCCCGCCGGGCAATCCGGAAACTGGCCCGGGACAATCCGGATGCGAAAATTATCGTGACCGGGTGCCATGCCCAGACAGACCCGGATATCATCCGCCGGATCGAAGGCT
The DNA here is from genome assembly GCA_937951975.1 of uncultured Desulfotignum sp. Classification (GTDB taxonomy): domain Bacteria; phylum Desulfobacterota; class Desulfobacteria; order Desulfobacterales; family Desulfobacteraceae; genus Desulfotignum. The sequence goes on along the minus strand of CALGAJ010000306.1, from coordinate 19,982 downwards.
CGGTTGAATTGGTCTGCCATCAGGACAAAACGCGGATGGCGGCACATATCCTTCCAGATGCGGGTCCGTCGCCCATGAGTTTCAAACCGGCGGACCACTCCGCTGAAAACCGGTTCCACAGTTTCCCCCGGCCGGTTTTCGGCAGCATGACCCGGGCCTATCTGAAAATTCAGGACGGATGCGATGCCTTTTGCACATACTGCATTGTGCCCCATGCCCGGGGATCTTCCGTGAGCATGCCTGAACACCAGGTTCTCAGCCATCTGAACGCATTGGGCCGTACCGGTTTCAAGGAAGTGATTCTTCCCGGGATCCACGCGGGCCGGTACGGCGGGGCCCTGACCCCGCCGACGACCCTGCTCGACCTGGTGAAAACCATTGAGGAAAAACGCCCGGTGGACCGGATCCGGCTGTCCTCCATCGAACCCAATGAAATCGATGAAAGACTTGTGGATCTGGCCGGCCCGGACAGTCTGCTGTGTGATCATTTTCACGTGCCGCTCCAGTCCGGAGATGATACCATCCTCAAAAAAATGAAACGCCCCTACACCGCAGCATTGTTCACAGACATCATCCGCTATATCCACAAAAAACATCCGTTGGCCGGAATCGGTGTGGATACACTGATCGGATTTCCCACGGAAACCGATGCCCAGTTTGAAAATACGTTCAATTTGATCGAACAACTGCCGGTGTCCTATCTGCACGTGTTCCCGTTTTCCCCCCGGAAAGGCACGCCTGCCTTTTCTTTTAAACCCCGGGTGCCGGACCCGGTGATCACCAAGCGGTGTCAGAGAATGCGGGAACTGGGAAAACAAAAACAGTCCGCATTTATCAAAGCCAATCAGGGAAGGCCCCTGAAGGCCGTGGTACAGAATCAAATCAATAGCCGGACCGGCGGTCTCACTGCCGTGACATCCAACTATTTGAATATCCATTTGAAAAAAGACAGCACCCTGAAAGGCAAACTGCTTGATGTTGTCTTTGATCGCTGGGATACCAACCTGAACATATCTGGAGAAATTTATCATGGAAACGGTATATAAAGACCTGGCCCGTCACCTGGACAATACCCCGGGCGGCTTTCCTCCCACAGAATCCGGTGTGGAACTGCGGATCCTCAAACAATTGTTCACCCCTGATGAGGCTGAACTGGCCCTGTGTCTGGTGATGATGCCCGAACCGGTGGAATCGGTTGCCCAGCGGGCACAAAAACCGGCTGAAGAGATTCTGCCCATACTCAAAGAGATGGGGGAAAAAGGATTGATCCTGCACATCAGAAAACCGGACGGGGATACGTTCATGCTGCTGCAGTTTGTGGTGGGCATCTGGGAATATCAGGTGAATCGCCTGACCCAGCAGCTGATCAAGGATTTCAATGAATATGTGCCCTACCTCATGAAATCCCAGGAAGCGCATAAAACCCAGCAGCTCCGGGTGGTGCCCGTGGAAAAATCCATCAACACCCAGCTCAACATCATGGGCCACGAACACCTGGAAAACCTGGTGCGAAGCCAGTCCAAAATCCTGGTGGCCCCCTGCATCTGCCGGCGGGAACACACCATGGTGGGCAAAGGATGCGGCAAAATGGAAGAATCCTGCCTGGTTTTCGGCGGGGGTGCCTATATTTATGAGAGCCGGGGTATCGGCCGCACCATCACCGCAGATGAAGCCATGGACATTATCCGGAAAGGCGCGGCCCAGGGCCTGGTGGCCCAGCCGTCCAATTCCGTGAAACCCATGAACATCTGCCTGTGCTGCGACTGCTGCTGCCAGATTCTAAGCAACATCAAAAAAACACCGTCTCCGGCCCGGATCGTGAACTCCAATTTTCAGGCATCGGTAAACATTGACCAGTGCACCGGATGTGAGGCCTGTGAGGAGATCTGCCCCATGGATGCCATTGCCGTGACCGACGGTCTGGCACAGGTGGATAAGGAACGGTGCATCGGGTGCGGGCTGTGCGTGACCGTGTGTGAATTTGACGCCATATCTCTGGCGGACAAGCAAGAGATGGAACGGTGGGAACCGCCCCAAACCCTGGTGGACACGTACATGAGAATCGCCCAGGAAAAAGGGCTGTTTTAAAACCCTCTTTTCTTGCGTATCTGGTCATAGGCTTCCTGGATTTCAGCAAATTTATCATTGGCGAATTTGATGAACTCTTCAGGAAGCCCTTTGGCTTCAATCTTGTCCGGGTGATATTCGGTCACCAGCTTGCGGTACTGTTTTTTGATCTCCTCGTTGGAAGATGTTTCATCGCACTTGAGCACGGCATAGTATTTGTCTGCGGAACGGATATACTTGGATTTCAGCCGGTTGAACTCCACATCCGACACATTGAAAATCCGGGCCGCCGACCGCAACGTGGCATCCTCGGCATCGGACAGACGGCCGTCTGCCGCACCCACACGGAACAAGACATCCATCATCAGCGAGATGATATTGGGCTGGGTTCTGAATACCGAATAAAACTGCATGGCAAACGCTTCAAAACTTTCAGACGACCGGACCGCCTGCCTGAAAATGTTTTTGGCGCTTTCCTGGCCGGTGGCATCCAGCTGAAGATCCTGCTTCATAAACGCTTCCACCACCTGGATCTCTTTTTCAGAGACCTGACCGTCCGCTTTGCACAGCTTGGCGAGCATGGAAAAGGCGGCCGTGAAAAATACCAGCTGGGCCTCTTCATTGGAAGACAAGGATCCGGATCTTCCGGGAATGGATCTCAGATAGGCATCCTCTTTTTTGTCCACAAACGCATGACCGAATGCAGCTCCGGCCACCGCACCGATGGGGCCTCCCAAGGCAAATCCGATGGTTCCGCCGATCATTTTTCCCAGCCAGCTCATGCTCAGGCTCCTTGTTTCATTGTTCCGTTACGGGATTTTCCCCATGATTTTTTCTTTTTGACTTTTGCCTTGACCGGTGCACATCTGGTTTCAATGCATCCCTTATCCATCAGGTCCTCCACTTCTTCAAAAAAAGCCGGATCAGAACAGGTCATGTACTCATCCGCCAGTTTCACCAGCACCTCGGGTTTGTCCGGAATGCATATTTTCAGGCACGCCGGGCAGTCCCCGGGATACCGCTGAATGATAGGCTTGAGCCGTTCCAGGGTGTCGGCACTGAACCGGTCCGCATCCACGGCGATTAAAATACCATTGGTCCATTCCCGGGCCGCCTCATCAATGGGCACGATTTTCTCCGCCAAAAGTTTGATGGTGGATTCTTTTTTCTGGACTTCCGCCTCCAGGATCACCGCCTGCTCCATGGACAGCAACGGATGAACCAGCGCATACACACTGGGAAAGACCACCACCTCCACACTGGCATTCCGGTCCTCGATGGCACAGAACGCCATCAGATCCCCTTTTTTGGTCTTATGGGTCTTGAGCACCTTGATGATCCCGCCGATGCGGATCATTTTACCGTCAGCCATCTCCTGAAGGGTCACCGTGTTGACCGTGGCAAACCGGGCAATGTCGGCCTGGTATTTGTCCAGCGGATGCCCGCTGATATAAAACCCCAGGGATTCTTTTTCCATCTCCAGCAGAAAATGGTCTTCCCATTCCTCCATATCCGGCATCTCCGGGATGCTGGCCGGAATCTCGGTTCCCAGGCCGGAATCCGCAAACAGATCCATCTGGGAATCGGCTTTTTCCTTCTGAACCCGGTTGCCATGGTCCAGGGCCTCCTCCAGCACTGCCATCATCTGGCTTCTGGCGGATCCGGTCGAGTCGAACGCCCCGCATTTGATAAGTGCCTCCAGCACCTTTTTGTTCACCTTGGTCAACGGCACCCGTTCGCAGAAATCATACAGGCTTTCAAACGGCCCATTTTGTCTGCGATCTTCCACAATCACGTCAATGGCGGCATTTCCCACGCCTTTGACTGCAGCCAGTCCGAACCGGATACAGCCCTTGGACACAATGAACTGGGATTCGCTCTCATTGACATCCGGCGGCAGTACCTGAATATCATGGGTCCGGCACTCATCCATGAATTTGAGCACCGCATCGGTGTTACCCCGTTCACTGGTCATGAGCGCCGCAATGAATTCAAGGGTATAATTGGCTTTCAGGTATGCGGTCTGAAACGCTATCAATGCATAGGCCGCGCTGTGGGACTTGTTGAATCCATATCCGCCGAATTTTTCCATGAGATCAAAAAGCTCTTCCGCTTTTTTGGGATCATGGTTGTTTTTGGCCGCCCCTTCCAGAAACAGTTTCCGGTGCGCCTCCATCATGGCGGCAATCTTCTTGCCCATGGCTTTCCGAAGCCCGTCCGCATCCGCCATGGAATAATCGGCCAGAACCCCGGCGATCTTCATCACCTGTTCCTGGTACAGGATCACCCCATAGGTTTCTTTGAGAATCGGTGCCAATTCGTCAAACAGATAGGAGACCTCTTCCCTGCCATGCTTTCGTTCCACATAGGTGTTGGCCATGCCGCTGTCCAGAGGACCGGGCCGGTACAGGGCCACCAGGGCCACGATATCGGAGAACGTGGCCGGCTTGAGACGAAGAATCAGTTCTTTCATGCCCGAGCTTTCCAGCTGAAACACCCCGGTGGTATCGGCCCGCTGAAGCAGGTCAAAGGTGGCTTCATCTGAAAAATCCAGATGGTCCATATCCGGCACCGGCTTGCCCTGTTTTTCGATCAGTTCCAGGCAGTTCTTGATGACGGTCAGGTTTCTCAGGCCCAGAAAATCAAACTTCACCAGCCCCAGTTTTTCCACATAATTCATGTCGAACTGGGTGATGGTCTCCCCTTCCTTGCCCCGGAACAACGGCAGGTATTCATTCAGCGGCTTGTCCGCCACCACCACGCCGGCGGCATGGGTGGAGGCATGCCGGGGCAGTCCTTCCAGCAGCAAAGCGATTTCCAGCATCTGGGTCTTGTCTTCTGAACCATCACATATTTCCCGGATGGCCGGCACTTCTTCCAGAGCCATTGTCAGATTTTTGGCACCGTCCGGAATCAGTTTGGCGATCTCGTCCACTTCGGACAAAGGAATCCCCAGGGCCCGCCCCACATCCCGGATCACGGCCTTGGCTTTGAGTTTTCCAAAGGTGATGATCTGGCAGACATATTCCGGTCCCCCGTACCGGTCAATGGTGTAGTGATACACCCGGTCCCGCCCCTCGATACAGAAATCCACGTCAATATCGGGCATGGAGATCCGGGAGGGGTTCAGGAACCGCTCGAAGATCAAACCGTGCTCAATGGGATCCAGGGCCGTGATATCCATGGCATAGGCCACCATGGACCCGGCGGCCGATCCCCGCCCCGGCCCCACCGGGACCCCGATTTTTCTGGCATGGGCGATGAAATCCGCCACAATCAGAAAATATCCGGGGAACCCCATATCCAGAATGATCTTGATTTCATAGGCGATGCGGTCCCGGTATTCCTGTTCATTCACATCCGGGTTCTTTTTTTTGACAATGGCCAGTTTTTCCTCGAACCCTTTCATGGCTTTCTGCCTGAACAGTTCTGCCTCACTGTCTTCGTCTGATTGGGCATACCGGGGAAAATGGTAGGTTTTGTCATCAAACTCCACATTGCACCGGGCCGCCACATCCTTTGTGTTTTCAATGGCACCGGCATACTGGCCCAGGGTGGCGATCATTTCATCAGATGATTTGAAATACAGCTGGTCGGAATCAAACTTGAACCGGTTCTGATTGGAGACGGTATCTCCGGTCTGAATACACAACAGGATGTCGTGGGCTTTTTTGTCTTCTTTGGCCAGATAATGGCAGTCATTGGTGGCCACCATGGGAATGGACAGGCGCTGACTGATATCGGCGATCCCCTCATTGACCTTTTGCTGGATCGGCATGCCGTTTTCCTGGACTTCCAGAAAAAAACTGTCCTCCCCCAGGGTTTCCAGATAAAACCGGGCCGCCGCATCCGCCCCTTCCATATCATTGGCCATGATGGCCTTGGGAATATCCCCTTTCAGGCAGGCGGACAACCCGATCAGGCCTTTGGAATGGGCGGTCAGCAGCTCCCTGTCGATGCGGGGTTTGTAATAAAACCCCTTGAGCTGGGCAATGGACACCAGTTTGCACAGATTGGCATACCCTTCCCGGTCCTTTGCCAGCAGCACCAGGTGGCTCAAGCCCTTGTGATCCATCTGGGTTTTATGGGTGATAGACCGGGGGGCCACATAGACCTCACACCCTAAAATGGGCTTGATTCCTGCTTTTCGCGCTTTTTCATAAAATGCCGCCACACCGAACATGGTGCCGTGATCGGTCATGGAAACGGCATCCATGCCGTATTCCTTGCATTTTTTCAACAGGGGATCCAGTCGGATGGCCCCGTCCAGCAGCGAATATTCTGTATGCAGATGAAGATGATAAAACATGCCGGCGGAATCAGTCATCAGTCTCAGCTGCTTTCCACGCGGTAATTGGGTGCTTCTTTGGTGATCACCACGTCATGGACATGGCTTTCCTTTAACCCGGCCGCCGTGATTTTCACAAACCGGGCTTTTTCATGCAGGTCTTCGATGGTGACGGCCCCCAGATATCCCATACCGGCCTTGACACCGCCGACCATCTGAAGGATATTCTCCCGGATGGTGCCCCGATAGGGAATCCGGCCCACAATGCCTTCGGGCACCAGTTCTTCGGTTTCGGATGTGTCTTTTTGATAATACCGGTCAGATGACCCTTTTTTCATGGCTTCCACCGATCCCATGCCCCGGTAGGCTTTATAGGAACGGCCCTGGTAGATGACGATTTCACCGGGACTCTCATGGGTGCCGGCCAGAAGGCTGCCCAGCATCACGGAATGGGCCCCGGCACCCAGGGCCTTGGCAATGTCACCGGAAAACTTGATCCCCCCGTCGGCAATGATGGGCACCCCGGTCTTTCGGGAGATATCCTTGCAGTTCTGTATGGCGGTGAGCTGGGGAACCCCCACCCCTGCCACGATGCGGGTGGTGCAGATGGACCCCGGACCGATGCCGATTTTAACGGCATCCGCCCCGGCATCGATCAAAGCCTGGGTTCCTTTTTCCGTGGCCACATTACCGGCCACCACCTGGGCATCGGGAAAATGGTGCTTGATCTTTTTCACGGCATCGATCACATTTTTGGAATGCCCGTGGGAGGTGTCAATCACCAGGGCATCCACCCCGGCATGGATCAGGGCCTCCACCCGGGTCATCATGTCCGAGCCCACACCCACGGCCGCGCCGGCCCGCAGACGTCCGTATGAATCTTTGCAGGCATTGGGATATTTTTTTATTTTTTCAATATCCTTGATGGTGATCAATCCCTTGAGTTTGCCCTGACTGTCCACCACCAGCAGTTTTTCAATGCGGTGTTTGTGCAGCATGATTTTGGATTCTTCCAAAGTGCACTTTTCAGTCACCGTCACCAGGTTTTCACTGGTCATCACCTCTTTGGCCGGTTTTTCCAATTGCGTTTCAAACCGCAGGTCCCGGTTGGTGACAATACCCACCAGTTTTTCACCCTCAACCACCGGAATACCGGAAATCCGGTATTTGGCCATGATGTTGAGCACCTCGGAAATGGGCACATCCGGGTGAATCGTCACCGGGTCCACGATCATCCCGCTTTCCGATTTTTTGACACGGTCCACTTCAATGACCTGGTCCTCGATGGACAGATTTCTGTGGATAAACCCCAGACCGCCGGCCCGGGCCATGCTGATGGCGGTCAATGCCTCGGTCACGGTATCCATGGCTGCCGCGACAATGGGAATATTGAGTTCAAGTCCCCGGGTCAACCGGGTTTTGACCGATACTTCATCAGGAAGGATCGCGGAAAAATCAGGCACCAGCAGGACATCATCAAAAGACAGTCCTTCATCCGGTAATATTATGGACATAATTTGCCTCCAGAAAGGAAAAAATTTGTTTATTCATACCACCGGGGCAGCCATGACAGGAGAGTGAAAAACCGCAGCCTGAAGTTGAATTCCCCAATCGGTATATATAAACACAATCTTTTACCAAATTTAGATTTGCAAGGCAAGATTTTATATCCCCCTTACCCGGGGGCGGACGCATGCATGATCATGACTACTCATGCCGCAACGCCACGATGGGATCCACCCGGGCCGCCCGGGCCGCCGGATACAAACCGAAAACAATCCCGATTCCCAGACTCACACCCAGCGGCAGCAGGATCCCCATGGGTGTGATGACAGTGGGCATTTTCGCAAACCAGGTAATGAAAAAAGGAATGGCGACCCCCATTGCCAGTCCCAGTATGCCGCCCACAAAAGACAATACCATGGCCTCGATGAGAAACTGGATGATGATCTGTTTCCGTTTGGCTCCGATGGCGCGGCGGATACCGATTTCCCGGGTCCGTTCCGTCACCGACGCCAGCATGATGTTCATGATCCCGATACCTCCCACCAGCAGGCTGATCCCGGCAATGGCTCCCAGCACAATATTGAAGGTGCGTTTGGTGGCCTCCGCCTGTTTGAGCAGGGCCAAAGGCACCTGGATCTGGAAATCATTTTTTTTGTGAAACAAGGACAGCATGCGCTCAATGGCCCGGGCCGAAGGTTCCACCTGATCCAGGGACCCCACCTGAACAATGATCTGATTGAGCTCCACTTTTTCTCTCAGACGCGATCCGGAAGACATTTTTATCACCACATCTCCGAAATAGGACCTGGCGGTGGTAATGGGGATGTAGGCATCGATTTCCCGGTCCGGGATCTGCATGGCACCGGAGGCCCCGGTTTCACTTTTGACAATGCCGATCACTGTAAAACTGTCCACCCCCAAGCGAATGGTCTGGCCGATGGTCTGCCGGGCCGCCAGCAGTTTTCTGGCCCCGAACTCCGTGAGAACCACCACCGGCGATTTGGCGGCTATATCTTTTTGCATCAGGGTCCGGCCTGCCAGCAACGGCCTGGGAATCACCTCAAACCACTGGTCACTGGTTCCCACCACCCGCAATTCCACGGCCCGGTGTCCCACCCGGGCCTCTTTGCGCACCAGTTTCACGGGCACGTTTTTTTGGACGGAAGAGAAACTCTGGGTGATCCGTTCATGATCCATATAGGTCAATCCATAGATACTCATGAATGAGGGGGGGGTGCCGGCTGCTTGTTCTTCCACGGGTTTCATTGATGAAATCAGAATATTGTGGCTTCCCAGTTTCCGGATCTGTTCCAGGGCCTCTTTGCTGGCCCCCTCCCCCACCGCCAGCATGGCGACCACGCTGCCCACCCCGAACACCACCCCCAGCATGGTCAGAAACGACCGCAGCTTGTGCAGCAGAAGCGTCTGAATCCCCGAAGACAATTCCCTGGAAAACTGGATCTGCTTCATATCACCTTTTTTCAACCTTCTGGATACGACCGTCTTTCATATAAAGCCGATTTTGTGCAAATTCAGCGATATACGATTCATGGGTCACCATAATAATGGTTTTTCCCTTTTCATGGAGTGATCCCAGCAATGCCATGATCTGATCACTGGTTCGGGTATCCAGATTGCCGGTAGGTTCATCCGCCAGAATCAGTTCCGGGTCCGCAGCCAGGGCCCTGGCAATGGCCACCCGCTGCATCTGCCCGCCCGACAGTTCAAAAGGGCGGTGCGTCAAACGTGTTTCAAGTCCCACCATTGACGCCAGATTCCGGGCATGGTCCGCACTTTTTTCCTTGTCCCATCCCAGATAGTACAAAGGCAGTTCAATGTTGCGCTGCACCGTGAGCTGGGGAATCAGATTAAAACTCTGAAAAATGAACCCGATATGCCGCAACCGGATATCACTCAAGGCATCATCGGTGTATTCACTGATATTTATGCCCTGAAACAGATACTGGCCTGATGTCAGGCGATCCAGGCATCCGATGACATTCATCAAGGTACTTTTACCGGACCCGCTGGATCCCATCACGGCCCAGAAACTTCCCTTTTCAAATGCCGCATCCATACCATCCAGGGCTGCCACCTGCTGGCGGCCCATAGTATAGATCTTTTTCGCATGTTCAAGACAGATCAGTGAACCCGAGGCATCATTGGCTTTGTCCAACGTCATGATCCTGTTTCCTGGGCCGGGAGGGGGACAGGCTCCGTCAAAGGGGCGGCGGCTTTGCCCGCTTCCTTGAGGGGCGGGGTAAGCAGCACGATATCACCGGTTCTCAGCCCCTCTTTCACATGAATCTGCCGGTTGTTGTCCAGACCGGTCTTTACCTGCCGCGGCACAAATTCAGTACCGGCTTTCACATATACCGTGGGAACGCCCCGGACCTTTATAACCGCCTGAACCGGCACGGACATTACATTTTTATGGGTCTCCACAATAATCCGGGCCTGGCAGCTCATGCCTGTTCGCATGTCTTTGTCGTCACCATCCAGAAAAATCTGGGTGGTGAACACCTTCAAATCCGGATTCATCCAGATGCTCTGGGCATCGGGCAGCGGAGCGATATGGGTGATTCTGCCGGAAAATTCACGGCCGGGCAATGCATCCACCGTCACTCTTGCCGGCATGCCCTTGCGGACTTTTTTGAGATTGGATTCATGGATGGCGATTTCCGCATTGCTGGAACTGGCCGTGGGCAGATAGATCAATTCCTGACGTTCCCGGATATCCTGACCTTCCTGAAGCGGTTCCGTATTTCTTCTGAACATGCCGCCCTGGGCGCTGGTGGCATAAATCACAAGTCCCTGGGCCGGAGAAATGATTTTTGTTTTTTCCAGCTGGGTCAGAATTTTATCCAGTTTGTCCTGCTGCCGTTTAAACTCGGCTTCTCTGGCTTTGAGCTCGGCTTCGGCCTGCACCACATCGGCCCGGGCCTTGCGCCGGGTCCGCTCCAAGGCCATCTCGGCCTGACTGACATCACTTTTAAGCTGGGCCAGATCCCGCTGGTTGGTGTAATTGACCAGCAGGTCCAGATTGTTTTCCGCCAGGGTCAGATCCAGGGCTTTTTTTTTCTCAGCCAGTTCATCAGCCGCCAGTTCGGTCTGGGAAATAAATTTCTCTTTATACAGCGTTTTGGACCATTCCAGCCGTTCTCTGGCCCGGGCCAGTTCCTCCTGGGCCAGGGTGATTTCGGCACTGGCTTTTTGCAACTCATTGGGATATTCGCCTTCCGTGTATTTTTTCAAGTCCTGGCGGGCAAAATCCAGGGTCAGTTCTGCCAGATCCAGATCACTTCGGGCCTGATTCTCCACCACCGCCAGGGTTTCAGTGGCATTGACAAATGCCGCTTCGGCATTCTGCACCTTGATTTCCTGATCGATCTTTGCATCCATCAATGCGCTGGCATCCAGTTCCACCAGCAAATCCCCTTTATTCACCTGGGTACCCTCGGGAATCAGATAAAGAATGGATGTTTTGCCTTCCACCTCATTTTTGATGATCAGCTGCTCTCTGGCCTTTATTGTTCCGGATTCCACAAGATCGATGATCAGCGGCCCGGATCTCACCTCATACACGGCATCCCGGGACAAGGGTTCCGGCGGACCGGGAAACCGGTTCCACAAAACCAGAGAAAGGGTTCCGAAAATCACGAGCACTGCCCCCCAGATCTTTAATTTTCTGCCTGACATCAAAACGATCCTTTTGGTGAATATTCCTGCCACAACCCGGTATCCGTCACCGTGAGCACCCCCATATCCCGTTGAATCTCCAGTTCCGCGATCCGGTAATTGACTCTTGCCGCGGTCAGACTGTTCTGGGCAGACAGCAACGCGTCCTGGGCCTCCAGCAGGTCCCGGGTTTCCGCCCTGCCCGCCTCCATGAACAAAGAAATGCTTTTCACCCGTTTTTCCGCCAGAGTTACGGCCTGGGCCTGAATAAACAGGGTCTGTCTTGCCTCGAACAATTGACTCAACCGGTTTCGTATTTCGAGTTTCAGGGTATCTTCCAGTTTCTGAACTTCCCGCACCGCCTGTTCCAGCTGAATAAACCGGTTGCGGTAGGTCACCGCTTCTGCGGTTCTCTCAAAAGGCAGATCCAGGGTCAGCAACGCGGAAAACACCCCTTTATCCGTGCGAAGCCGGGCATTGTCAAGATCTGCGGTGGTGATGGTTCGGCGCTCACCCACGGATGCAGATCCCAGAAACGTCAGTTCAGCGCCCAGAGCATCCGCCGCCACCACCACGGCCCGTTGGGCATCAAACACTTTTCCCTGGACCACCTGCAAATCCCGCCGCCGTTCCAGACCCAGAGAAATCGCCGTTTGCTCGGACAATTCCAGGGGTCCGGGAACCTCCGGATCCCGGTTTAAATCATCTGTTTTTTCCATCTGCCTGAGAAGGGACATATCCAGACGGATTTCAGCATCCGGCGGCAGTCCCAGCAGCCGTTTAAAGGAATCCATCTGTTTTTTGAACGCCTCCTGGGCGGAAAGCCACCGCTGCCTTGCCACCAGCTGAGTCTGGACGGACTGATCCACCTCGATCTCCTTGAGCCGGCCGGCATCTCCCAGGCGCCGGCTTCGAAGCGTCAGTGCCTGGCGCCGGGTATAGTCATCCCGGGCATTGTCCACCGTGTCCTGTTGCTTTAACAGGTTCAGATACTGACTGCCCACGGCCACGGCAAATGTTTGTTTGAAACGCTCGAATTCAAGAATGGCATACACCAGATTCTGTTCTGCCTGCTGCAGCGGTTCTGTGACGATGTGCCGCCCCGACCCCCGCAGCAAAGGAATGGACAGGCTGGCATCTCCGGCAATGCCCACCGAAGAATTGCCGCCGCTGAACAGAAGAGTAGCCAGGTCCGCCGCCAGAGTTGTGGTCAATGCGGCCCCGCTTTCAAACCGGCGTTCAGCGCTCAATTTTCCGCTGGACCGGGTCCCTTTTTGATCGGGATCCGTGGACAGATCCGCGCTGAACAGCTGCTGCACCTGCCCGATGAACCGGTTTCGAAAAAAATCCTGCTCCAGATACAGGGCCAGACCTGCCTGGAACACCGCCTCTTTTCTGGTTTGAAACTCAAAACTGTTCTGGGCACCGATTTCCAGAGACTGAAACAAAGACAGGGTCAAAGGCGACGCCCGGTTTTCCGGATCTGTTTCCGGACGCTGGTTGGTTGCCGGAAACCGGGGTTCCGGCCAGTGCAAAATTTCCGGCAGATGATCCGAACCCAGGGATGCCGGCCCGGCAACGGGCAAAGACAGTTGTTCCAGCAGTTGCCGCCGTAACGTGTCACCGGGTTTTTCAATGCTGAACTCCGATGTTTTTTCAAGTATCTGTGTGCGGGTTTGTGTCACCACCTGCCGGACCCCGGCATCCACATCCCGGCGGAACGCTTCCGGGGTCCGGCATCCCGCATTCAGCCCAATCAAAAAAATCAGCATTCCTATTTTGAAGACAGGTGCAGTCATCACTCCAGTTTCGCCAGTATCTCAGGAATGGCCGGAGGGATCCGGGTACTGGTCCGGGTCAGATTCCGGATCATGGAAAAATGATTGCCCGGCACCCGGATCAACGGCAGGTCATTGAGCCGGGTGGCGCTCACTGAGACCAGCCCGTCCCCCAAAAGGTTTGTCACACCGGATGGTTCCCGGGAGAAAAACATCATTCCGGCAATGATATCAATGGATACATTTCCGGGCAGCGGCCGCTGATTCAATTGCGTCAGAAACCGGCTGCCGGGCAGAAGATCCACCCCGGCCGCACCTGTACCGTCCAGCAGACAGTGCAGCCAGTGCGTGTTCGGCTCAAACAGGTGAAACAGCTGGTCCTTGATCTCGGTGATGATCCGGAATCTTGCCATCTGTGCCCCCTGGTTGGGCGTTCCCAACAGAATCAGCCGTTTGACATCCGGCACTTTTCCCGCCGCCGCCGCAAGTGAATAATTTATCTCTGGACAGGTGAGCATATCCCGGGTCACCAGACCGCCCATGGAATGGGCCACAATAAAAACCGGGGATGAATCTGTTTGTGCCAGATCCTGCATGCTGTCAAAGAAAAACCTTGAAGATGCCCGGATGGCCTGGTCATTGGGATAGGACATGATGTACACCTGGAACCGGTTTTCCCAAAGGACCGGTGCCAGGTCATCCCACATGATGCCCGGGTCATCCAGGCCGTGGACCAGGATCACCCGGCCTTGAAAAGATCGGTTGCCAGATTTGCCGTCATCGCGAAAAGGGTGGATTCCCTGTCTCTGGGCCAGATTGCGGGCCGGTTCCGGAAACCAGGCCTGGACCTTGAGATGAAACGCATGCCGGAGCTGCTGCTCATTGGGCAGTATGATCCGGCGGCCCGACTGAAACACCACCACCAGAAACACCAGCAGCAGAAAGGCGGTCCACCCCTTGTGCCGCTGGTAAAATGTATTGTTTGAACCTGTCATATCTGATAGCATGTCCTAAGTTTTTGTCCTTAAAAATACACTAGGAAAGTCATGAACACCACCCATAAAAAAAAGAAAATAGGCATTGTCACCGGTGGCGGTGACTGTCCCGGTCTTAACGCGGTTATCCGGGCCATTGTCAAAGCCGCTGCCCTGCAGGGATGGGAAAGCATCGGTATCTACGGCGGCTATGACGGCCTGCTGACGCCCATGAAAACCCGGTCCCTGTCCCTCAAGGATATGGACGGCCTGCTGGTCCGGGGCGGCACGATCTTAGGTACGGCCAGCAGCGGCCCTTTTTCCGCCAAAACCGGGCAGGGAACGGCCCGCCAAATCGATTCCAAGATTCTGGCCCAGGCAAAGACCCACTTCGACTGTCAGGGCTTGTCCGCCCTGGTGGCCATCGGCGGGGACGGCACCCTGACCGTGGCATTGCAGATGTACGAAGCGGGATGGCCGGTGGTGGGCGTTCCCAAAACCATTGACAACGATCTGGATGCCACGCTCATGACATTCGGATTTGACACGGCGGTCTCCTGTGCCGTGGATGCATTGGATCGCCTTCACAGCACGGCCCAGAGCCATGACCGGGTCATGGTTTTAGAAGTCATGGGCCGGTATGCCGGCTGGATTGCGGCCCAGGCCGGCCTGGCCGGCGGGGCGGACGTCATCCTCATTCCTGAAATTCCGTTTAATTATGAGGCCGTGTGCCGAAAAATCTACGCCCGTGAGGCCGAGGGAAAACGTTTCACCCTTGTGATTGTGGCGGAAGGCGCCAGCCCGGCCGGTCAGGATGTCATTTCCAACCCGGCAAACCACATGGACCGGGAAATCCGTCTGGGCGGCATCGGGCAGCAGGTGGCCGAAGAAATTCAGTCCAGAACCGGAAAGGAATCCCGTTGCGTGGTGTTGGGCCATTTGCAGCGGGGCGGCACACCGACGCAGTTTGACCGTCAATTGTGCACCCGGTTCGGGGTTTATGCCGTTCAGATGATTGCCAAAAACCAGTTCGGCATGATGGCTGCGTTGACCGGGACCGGGATTGCCCCGGTTCTTCTGGCCGATGCCGTGGACCGGATCCGCACCGTGCCCCGGGAAGGTGAGCTGGTCATGACCGCCCGGGCTTTAGGCATCAGTTTCGGAGACGGCTAAGTAAGTGGTCTGTACCCGTTTACATCTTATGGCACGATCCAGACGGCAAGATTTGATGCACAGCTGATGATCTGCCTGGACACGGATCCCATGAAAAAGGCTTTGTTGATTCCCCGCCGGCCGATGACCAGGGTATTGAATTTGTTTTTTTCCGCAAAAGCCACCACCTCCTGTCCGATGCGCCGGGAACCCTGCAGGGTCTGGACGTCAATCTGATCCTTTGACAGCCCCATCTCTTTAAATTTATCCATGGCCTGGGGATAGAACTGATCCACGCAGGCCCGGTCTTTTTTTTCAATAATCTGAACAAATTCGGGATCATCTTCCAGATTGATTTCACAATAGTTATGGGCGGTATTGGTGACATGGACCAGGGTGACGTGGACATCTTTATTTTCCGATACCATGAATCCCACATGATCCACCGCCCGTAACGCATCTTCAGAACCATCAATGGCCACCAGAATCTTTTCCGACGGATCCTGCGGTATATCCTTGGTCACCATCCACACCGGAATCACCTGGGATCGTTCCAGAATCGCTTCGGAAATGCTGGTGTCAAAAAATTTCTGAATTCCTGATACGCCCCGCCGTCCGACCACGATGGCATCCACCATTTTTTTCTGGGCATATTCGATCACATCCTGTGCCAGCCCCAGTTCCCGGGGCCGGGTCATCAGACGGATACGATCTTCCGGAAAACCCGCTTCCGTCATTTCAGATTTAAGCCGGTTTAAAAGTTCCCTGGCCGCCGCCTCATTTTTTTTCAATACCCGGTTCAACTGGGTACGGACATGCACGTCCCTGGCCGCTTCCTCTTTAAGGTACAACGACACCGGGGCCTGCACATGATACAGCACACAATGCAAGCTCTTGATAAAAGACGATACCCGGGCCGCGTACCTGGCCGCCTGCAGCGATGTCCGGGATTCATCCACGGGAACGAGAATCTGTTTTTCCATACCGCCCTCCTTTCTTGGAAATGATGTATCAGATATAGCGTTACTCATATCCCGGGGTCAAGTCAAGATTGACAAGTGGTTTTTCATTTGCCGCAAATCACAGATGTGCTATAGTTACTGATTGAATTCAATTTATACAGGAAACCCGCTCATGCTGCTGAAAATAAATCCGGACAACCCCCAGGAACGACTCATTTCCCGGGTCGTGGACATCCTCAGAAAAGGCGGTATCATCGCCTATCCCACAGATACATTCTATGGGATCGGCTGCGATATCATGAACAAAAAAGCCATCGAACAGGTGTATGCCATCAAACAGCGGAATCCGAGCAAACCCTTCAGTTTTATCTGCCCGGACCTGAAAGATATCGCCACCTATGCCAAGGTATCCAATATCGCTTACCGGAACATGAAACGCCTGCTGCCGGGGCCTTACACCTTTGTACTGCCCGGATCCAGAATGGTGCCCAAAATCATGCTTACCAACCGGAAAACCGCCGGTATTCGGGTGCCGGACCACAAAATCTCCCTGGCACTGGCCCTGGAACTGGGCAATCCCATTATCTCAACCTCCGCCACAGATCCCGAAGGCCGGGTTTTCCAGGACCCGTCTTTGCTTCATGATTATTTCGGCACCCGCCTGGATGTGGTCATTGACGGCGGAGCGGTCCCCGGCACCGCGTCATCCGTGATCTCCTTAATGGATGATGTACCGGAGATTATCCGTTATGGTGCCGGAGATATTGAGATCTTTGAATAAAACCTGGGTTATTTTTCGCAGAACAGATATGGGGTTGTCTTTCGGATACACCGGAACCGGCTCCTGATCCATGCCCGCAAGTTCCGCGGCCCAGACCACGGCATCATCCAGATTTCCCAGGCGGTCGACCAGGTTCAGGTCCTTGGCCGTCTGTCCGGTATACACCCGGCCGTCCGCGATTTCACCCATCGTTTTCATCTCGATATTCCGGGCCTGGGACGTATCTGATACAAATTGCTGGTGAAGCTCATCCACCAGTTTCTGAAGCAATTGTCTCTCTTTGTCTCCCAGTTTTCGGAAAGGCGATCCCAGATCCTTGAATTCACCGCTTTTGATAACCAGAGGCGAAATCCCGATTTTTTGCACCAGTTCCGTCAGATTGACATGTTCCATGATCACGCCGATACTGCCGGTAATGGTTCCCGGGTTGGCCACAATGACCTGGGCCCCGGCTGCGATGTAATACCCCCCGGAAGCTGCCACAGATCCCATGGAAGCCACCACGGTTTTAACCGGCCGGGTTTTCATCAGTTCCCTGAAAATCTCCTGGGAGGGTCCCACCCCTCCGCCGGGACTGTCCACCCGGACGACAATGGCTTTGATACGGTCATTGTCCCGGAATGCCTTGATATTTTCAATCACCTGCCTGGAAGACAGGATCGGTCCGGTCACCTCAACAATGCCGATATTACCTTTGGGTTCATGAAAGGTACCGGCACTCGTGAACATCATGCGGGAAATGGAAAAAAACACCAGCATTCCGGACACACACAAAATTGTTGAACAAGCAGCCAGAATCAGCAGAAAAAACAGGATGGGATGACGTCTTGAAAACATGAACAAAGCCTCCTTTTCAACTCACACGCATACATAAAAGGGCCGGGCAAAAATAGTTTGCCCGGCCCTGAACCGTTACTCAACCCATGAATGTCGCCTGAAAACCGCTGTGTTTATTTGTCTTTTTTGTTTTCCTGGGTTTTGTTGGCTTCAATCTGTTCCTGGATGTTGTTGCGCAGGATCTCTCCAAAAGAAGAGGTGGCCGGCCGCATGTTTTTGGCGAATTCCTCCAGATACCTGTCATCGTCATCATCTTCCAGGCGTTTGATGGAAAGCCCGATACGGCGTTCATCAGAATTGATATTCATGACCTTGGCAGTAATGCTGTCTCCCACCTGATAGTGATCTTTGGGGCTTTTGACATTTTCTTTACTGATTTCAGATACATGCACAAGCCCTTCAATCCCTTCCTCCAGTTCCACAAACACGCCGAAATCCGTCAGATTGGTGATGACACCGGAAATTTCCTTGCCTACTTCATACCGCTGGGCAACCGTTTCCCAGGGATCGGACTGGGTCTGTTTGATCCCTAAAGAGAACCGTTCGTTGGCCTTGTCGATATCCAGAACCACGGCCTGAATGGTATCCCCTTTTTTATAGACTTCAGACGGATGCTTGATCCGTTTGGTCCATGAAATATCGGAAATATGCACCAGACCGTCAATATCATCGTCAATACCGATGAACAGACCGAATTCAGTGATATTTTTGATCTTGCCTTCAATGATGGTGCCCACGGGATATTTCTGGGAAATCACTTCCCAGGGATTTTCCTGGGTCTGCTTGATACCCAGCGAAATCCGCCGGTTGTCCGGTTTGAGATCCAGAACCACGGCCTCGATTTCTTCTCCCACGGTAACCATCTGGGATGGATGCCGGATTTTCCGGGTCCAGGACATTTCACTCACATGGATCAGCCCTTCAACCCCTTCTTCCAGCTCAATAAACGCACCGTAGTCGGTCAGGCTGACCACTTTACCCATGATTTTAGAACCAATGGGGTATTTGTCCACCGCCGTGGTCCAGGGATCGGGTGTCAGCTGTTTCATACCCAGAGATACGCGCTCTTTTTCAAAATCATAGGACAGGATTTTGACCGTAATCTTATCGCCCACCGAATATAATTCAGACGGATGTTTCACACGGCCCCAGGAGATATCGGTGATATGCAGCAGTCCGTCCACACCGCCGAGATCCACGAAAATACCGTATTCCGTGATATTCTTGACGATCCCTTCCATGACCTTGTCGTTTTCAATGGCTTCCAGGGTGGCGGCCCGCAGTTTTTCCCGTTCCGCTTCCAGCAGTACCCGCCGGGACAGAACAATGTTGTTGCGTCTCTTATTGTATTTAAGAATCTTGAATTCATAGGTTTTGTTGACCATTTCATCCATGTTGCGGATGGGACGCAGATCCGCCTGGGATCCGGGCAGAAACGCCTGAAGGCCGATATCCACGGAAAATCCGCCTTTGACCCGATTGGTGATAACGCCTTCAATGGTGCCGTCTGCATCATAAATCTCCTTGATGGCATCCCACACTTTGACTTTTTTGGCCTTGTCGCGGGACAGAAGCACGGTTTCCTCTTCTTCATCCCATACTTCGATCATGACCTCGAACTGATCACCCACCTTGACATTGACATTGCCTTGCTCATCAATGAATTCCTGAATAGAGATCCGGCCTTCTGATTTATAGCCCACATCCACTAGGACCATATCACGGCCCACGGAGATGACAGTGCCGGTGACGACCTGCCCTTCCTCAAATTTTTTGAGGCTGGATTCATAAATGCCCAGTAGTTCTTCCATGGTTTCTTCACCGGTGATTTCCGTATCCGGTGACAGGGCATTCACTTCTTCCATTGCATTGGATTCTTCTTCAGCATCCAATTCAGTGTCCCGGGCCTCGACGTCCACGTCTTGTGTCTCTAACTCTTCAGTATTCATTTCCTGGTTT
>CALGAJ010000305.1 GCA_937951975.1 uncultured Desulfotignum sp. | reverse complement strand
CCCTGTTCTTCGGCATCGGCCAGTCCATCGGCCCGGCCCTGGGCGGATACCTGGCTGATACCACAAAGTCTCTGACCACTCCGTTTCTGGTGGCCGGGGCCATTTCACTGTGCGGCATGGTGTTTTGCCTTTACTTGAAAAAACCGGCTATCGACCAGTAACCCATCATCAGGATCTAAAAAGCATGTCTGACACAATCTGTGACCCAAAAGTGCTGGATCATATTCAAAAAGATGCATTTGCCCGCCATCTGGGTGCCACGGTAGAAATTGTGGCACCCGGCCACAGCCGGGTATTTCTGACCGTCACCGATGTGATGACCAATTTCCATGGCACCACCCACGGCGGGGTGATCTTTGCCATCAGCGACATGGCGTTTGCCGCGGCCTGCAATTCCCACGGCCGGGTGGCCGTGGCCCTGAACGTGAGCATCTGTTACCTGAAACCCAGCTTCCCCGGGGACCGCCTGAAGGCCGAGGCCACTGAAGTCCACTGCGGCCGGCGCACTTCCCTGTATAGTATCACCGTAACCAATCAAGACACCGGCGCGCTCATCGCCAAAAGCCAGGATCAGGCGTGTCGAAAAAATGAGCGGCTGGTGCCGGAATAACCTCAAGCCATGTGCTTCAGCCCATGCGCCGATTTGAACTCATGCCACTCTTCATGATCCAGGTAACCGTTTTGATCCAGGTCAATGGCGTTGAACACTTCTTCGTTGTCTGAAACATCAGCAAAATGCGCGTTGAATTCTTCCCGGGTTACCTGGTCATTATGGTCTGTGTCCATATCCGGGAAATGGGCGTTGAATTTTGATGGCTCAGGCAGGGCCTTGTCGTGATATCTTTTTTTATGGTGCATGCCCCCCATCCCCTGGTGCATGGCCTTGAACTGATGCCATTCCTCACGGCTCAAACCGCCGTTTTTATCGGTATCAAGGGTATCAAAACCTTTCTGCTCAGTGGATGGGAACACCTGTTGGAATTCCGTGTAGCTCAGGCTGTCATTCCCATCGGCATCCATCTCTGAAAAAGGCCGGTCAAACTTGCCGTGCCCGCCCGGCGCCTGTTTGTTGTCCTGGTCGCTGGATGACGCAAACACTGGTGAAACCGCGAAAACAGATACCACTGTAAAAAAAACAGCCATTGTCAATAAACTCTTAATGCGTACCATCATTTCATCTCCTCAGTTCGTTATCAGAAATTACCGTTCAGCCGTTATTTTTTCGACTGAATGAAACAATAATCACAAACCCGTGCAATGCAACTGAACACCGAAATCAGGAATTGAACCGGACAGCAGGAATCGGCATGCCGGAAAATCCGATCCTTTTTTTCAATCAAACCTGTATTTTTCGGACGGTTTCATAAAAGCACATCCCAATATCCGCCTTTGGGAGAACCAACCCGCCTCAGCAGCCCCATCCTCTTTAATTTTTCAATGTTTTTATCGATGGCTGTCGTGCTGATGCCGATTTTTTCCGCCATTTCCCTTATTGATATGCGGGGGTTGTCTTTAGCGGTCTGCAGAATTTTTTTCTGATTTTCTACCAACCCATCTACCAACCCTCCGGGGCGGTTCTGATCCTCTCCCGTCGCCCTATCCTGGATGTTGTTTTTTCCGTTTTCTGTTTTTCCCTCAATAACAGCCATATACTGCGGAGAAAATCCGAATTCCACCCAGAGATCATACCCGTCCACATGGATTTCGGGAGACGACGAGTCTGCTTTGCGGCAGGCGGAAAATATTTTTTCAATCCCCCGGCCCCAGGATTCGATCTCCCCGGAGCGGAAAAACGCATTGGCCACGTCCGGATTATAGGGATGGAAGGCATGGGCACCCAGCAGTTTTTCAAGGTCCCAGCCGTCCGGCAGGACCGCTGGCAGCGGCCAGTTCGCGGAATCGCTTCAGACTTGGCAGGGACAGATCTGAAGGTTTGGCCCCGGGCAGCGGCACGGAATCCCAGGTGCGACCCTGCCGCTGCAGCAGAAACCGGTCCAGGGCCGCACAGGCGTAGGTCTGCCGGCGGACTGGCGCAGGTTTTATGGGACCGGAGATCGATAAACCGCTCCACCACCATCGTGGGCCGGGGCGGCTGGCTTTCTTCCATGGAGGGGCGCTGCGTGATCAGGCCGTCTACACATACCAGTACCGGCTGTCCCGGGGATATGTCTGCCTGAAGATAGGCCCGCTCCAGTGTGAGGTAATCTTTTTCCATGGCCACGGGCAGTTGTCGACCGTCCGCGCACAGGGTGATAACGGCGGCATCGGCCAGATAGGTGAACATGCCGTTGAGCCGCAACTGCGGTTCGATGGGCCGGAATTCAGGCAGCCTCACCAGCCGGTCGTTGTGATCTGAATGGATGGACCTGCCGTGGATATCGAGCTTCCGCAGAAACGCCCCGCTTGCTTCCGGCATCAGAAAAACCGGCGCATCTCTGCCGTCTCTCAGAACAATACGTCCGGATGAATCCACTACCCAGCGCCCTATATCATCGAAACGTTTCGTTTCAGGTCTTCCGGCATACATGAGACTCAGCTGATACCGGCCTTCAGGAAACAGATCCAGGTGCCAGATGATCGGATTTCCGGCACCCGGCAATTCACCTTGAAACGATGCAGGCAGTTTGCCGATATCCGGAAATTTTACGGCCCACGCCGGACTGAAAAGCAACCATCCAACGAGTATCAAGACTCCGATGTTGAGTTTTTGCCTACTCATCCTGTTCGCCATCGTTCTTAATCTATTCCCATGAATTCTCAGCAAAGTTCCTTTTGATGTATTGTCAATTTGCCTCAAATCGACAATACATCTTTTGAACCCGCTCAGGCTTCAATACCGGTCACGGTGTAGCCCGCATCCGTGATGGTCCGGGTCACCAGGTCCTTGTCAACGGGTTGTCTGGATTCCA
>CALGAJ010000304.1 GCA_937951975.1 uncultured Desulfotignum sp. | reverse complement strand
TGACCCGGAAAAAACGGTTTCGTCTGGACCTGTTTCACCGGCTCAACACCTTTACTCTGTCCATTCCCCCTTTGCGGGAACGGCCGGAAGATATTCTGGAACTGACCCGGATCAGCCTGAAGCGGTTCAACAAAAAATACAACCGCAGGGCACACATCGGATACCGGTCTTTGCAGGCGTTGAAATCCTATGCATTCCCAGGCAATGTCCGGGAATTGATCAATATCGTGAAACAGGCCGTGGCCATGTGCGACCGCCGGCAGCTGGATGACTATCTGATCCGGTTAACCGATTCACCCACCTGCCCGGACCCGGGCACCCCCGTTAAAAAAACCGGTGACGGACTGATTCAGACCCTGGCGTCCGTGGAACATGATATCCTCGAACAGGCGGCCCAGCGATGCCGGACCACCCGGCAGGCCGCAGAACTCCTGGGTATCAGCCAGCCCACGGTGGTCCGGAAATTCAAAAAATACGGGGTGCGTATTCGGCCCCGGTGAAATTTGATTCAATTTTAAATCAAAAAAACCGGACATGTTCTATCTTTTCAAGGCCCGGGAATAACTGGCGATATGATTCGCAAGTGAATCATATGAAATTCATTTGAATTCAGACGGTTATCCCAATAAATCTGATTCTAAAATGAATCTGCCCATAATATACAAATGAAAAATCCTGTAAAATTCTCAACAATTCCTTTACTTATTAACAGGTTATAAATATAATTTTTCGAATGGTATATATTTTGTATTTCAAACGATCAAGGTCAACCCCGTCACTCATACCCAACAAAGGTGTTGATTTATGAAAGAAAAACCGTGGAAACCCTGGTTGCTGCTGTCACCTTCTCTGACAGCCGTGTTTTTACTCCTGGTCATACCCGTCTGTTTTGTGGTGGTGTACAGTTTCTGGCTCAGGGCCCCGTCGGGCCAGGATATTCCGGCGTTTCAATTCGGCAATTATGCCAAATTCTTTGCCGATTTCTTTTACCCGTCCATCCTGCTCGATACCCTGCGGGTGGCCCTGGAAACCGTGATCATCTGTCTGATCATGGGATATATCCCGGCGTATTTCTTTTACCGCACCGAATCCCGGCTCAAACCCTATCTCATGATTCTGGTGATGCTGCCCTTCTGGATCAGCTTCATCATCCGCACCTTGAGCTGGATCAACATTCTGGGAGATTCCGGCCTGATCAACCATTTGCTGCTCAAATCCGGGCTCATATCCAGCCCCATTCCCATGCTGTACAACGAAGGGGCCGTGATCATGGGATTGATCCAGTATCTGCTGCCTTTCATGATTTTAAATATCTATGTGAGCCTGGACGGCATTGACAAAAGTTTGACCGAAGCGGCCAAAAGTCTGGGATGCACGGAATGGCAGGCGTTTCGGGAAATCACCCTGCCCTTGAGCCTGCCCGGGGTGAGTGCCGGGTGCCTGCTGGTGTTCGTGCTGACCTGCGGCACCTATCTGCCGCCCATGATCCTGGGAGGGCCGGGCAATGAAATGATCGCCAACCTGATTTTCAAGCGGATCATCGGCACCCTGGACTGGCCCTTTGGATCGGCCATTTCCACCATTCTGCTGCTGCTGCTGGTCATCATCGTTTACACTTATAACCGCTACATGGGCATCAACCAGATATTCAAATCCCTGAGCAAAGGATAAGGGAAACAGATATGAAGAACCTGATTTCCGGCTGGACCCTGATCAAACTGTACACCATTCTGGTATATGTCTGGATGTTCGCCCCCATCGTGGTGGTGGTGATCCTGGCTTTCAATCCCCAGCAGTTCGGCACCTTTCCCATGGAGGGCTTCAGCTTCAAGTGGTTTGTGAAGCTGTCCCAGAACTCCACCATCCTGGAAGCGTTCAAAAACTCACTGGTGCTGGGATCTCTGACCGCCATCTTCTCAACCGCCATCGGTGTGCCGGCAGCCATGGCATTCATCCGGTATGAGTTCAGGGGCAAGGATTTTTTAAACACCATGCTCATCGCGCCTATCATGATTCCGGAAGTGGTGCTGGGGGTGGCTCTGCTGCTGTTCATCCGGTGGCTCCAGCAGCCCAAAAGTTTCGCCATGCTGCTGATCGGCCATGTGGTGCTGACCCTGCCCTATGTGCTGCTCATTGTCCAGGCAAGACTGGTGGGCATCAAACGGGAATATGAGGAAGCGGCCCTGTCTTTGGGAGCCAGTCCGTTTCAGACATTTAAAGAGATCACGTTTCCGCTGCTGGCACCGGCCATTTTTGCGGGCATGCTGTTCGCCTTTACCATTTCCTTTGATGATGTCACGGCCACATTGTTCTGGGCCACAGCCCAGAACCAGACCGTGCCGGTCAAAATATTCAGCATGCTCAGAACATCCATCAGTCCGGAAATCAATGCTTTGGGGGCGGTCATGATCCTGTTGACCATTTCCATTCCCCTTGCGGCAGGATATGTGGCCCGGCGGTTTGCCAGGGGAAACACCCCCTGAAAAATAAATTTGGCAGCACCCGACACCGGTCGAGGTGCACCAGGTATTTTAACTTGAGAGACAAAGGAGACGACCATGGGAAAAGACTTGAAGAATCGGCTGGATGATGTGTATCAGAACTATCTGGAGGGAAACATTTCCCGCCGGGATTTCGTGAAGTTCGCCGGTATTGCCGGAGCG
>CALGAJ010000303.1 GCA_937951975.1 uncultured Desulfotignum sp. | reverse complement strand
ATTTGACGGACGCGGGAAACACCTCGTATTCCGTGGCCACCCGGCGCAGGGCCTGACTCACCTCGATCTGTCCCAGGCCTCTGGGGCACTGGGACGGGCACCGGCCGCAAGTGGTGCACCGCCAGATATCCTCGCCTTCGATCTCCGTCAATCCAAAGGCGGCTTCTCTCACCAGCTTGCGCATACTGAAATCCCGGACCCGGTTCCACGGGCACACCGTGTCGCACAGCCCGCACTGGAAGCACAGCTGGAACGGGTCTCCTCCGGCCTGCTTTATCTCGTCGATTACTTCTATAAAAGGCGCTAATGTCTCCATTGGTTTTTCTACCTGTGTTATTGATGGTTATGTAAAAAAACAGGTTGCTGCCATGTTCCTTCCTGTTCATTGATCCAGTGCCTTGAGCCGGGGAAGGATTTCCCGATGAATGCGGCAGGTGACGGACCGGCCTTTCCGGTCACCGGTCACCATCCGCTTGTCATGGGGGCATCCCCCCTGGCATGCCAGCTTGACCTCACACGCGCGGCAGTCTTCGGGAATGTCCGGCTGTGCCAGGTCGAAATGAAAGGTGCGGCAGTCAAGGCGGTCCAGAGGATCGTCATCGAACAGGGTTCCGGTTTTATAATTATGGTCCCGGATACAGGGACCGATGGAACCGTCCGGAAACACGACCGCCAGCTGTTTTCCGCAGGGATAGGGCGATGATGGGTGATCCCATCCGGGAATCAGGGTATCCAGCAGGAATGTCGAATGGATATCAAAGCCCCGGGCCGCGTAATTTTCCAGCAGGTCACACAGTTCATGATAGGTGTGCAGCAACTGTTCCTGATAGGCGGGATCCTGCCCCTTGAAAAGATCTTTGCTGTATCTGAGGCGGTATCCGTTTTCCAGGCCGAACCGGGAAATATCAAGGATCCGTCCGATATTGTGTTCATCCAGGGTCACGGCAATGGTCTGGTTGATCACGCTGGACCGGTCCCGGATCACCGACATCCGCCGGGCCAGCTCATCGATGCTGATGTCCGTAATATTGACGGTCATCCACCGGACCTGTTCCAGGTCATCCCAGTTGACAGAGTCCACCAGGTCCCCGTTGGTGTTCACCTGGTTCTGCATTTTCCCGGTTCTGGGTGCCACCGTGTCCAGCAGCTGTCTGATCCGGTCGGTCCGCAACAGGGGTTCGCCCCCGAGGAAATTGATGATGTTGACCTGGATCCGGTTTTTCTCCCAGACCATGGGGATCCAGTC
Source organism: uncultured Desulfotignum sp. (assembly GCA_937951975.1). Lineage (GTDB taxonomy): Bacteria > Desulfobacterota > Desulfobacteria > Desulfobacterales > Desulfobacteraceae > Desulfotignum. Next base: position 10,238 of record CALGAJ010000303.1, on the reverse strand, counting down.
CAGCAGCCGGGAAAAAGCCGCATCATCCATTTCCTGCACATTGTCGCTTCCCACCTGGTTGAAGGCGTAGCAGAACCGGCACCGCCGGGTGCACTGGTAGGACAGGAAAAGGATGAACCAGAACAGGGGCAGGTTTTTCCATCTGCCCGGCCCCGCCAGCCGCTGTTCCTCCGTGGTGTTCATGGTTTCAAAATCGGTCATGTTCTCTATACAGGGATTCATGGGGTGCCTTTTGGTTGCAGGTTCAGGGGAACACCTGGGCTGTGATAATGCTGCCCTCGGGCAGGCAGGTGACCCCTTCGGGAATGGCCACGGCCGCTTGCGCAAAGGCCATGGACCGGAGCCGCCGGGTCAGTTTCAACGGCTGGAACCCGGTGTGGGTGTCTCCCGGTACCAGGGAGCCATACACAAACTCCGTCCAGTCGGTGTGGCTGCCGTCCAGGGGGGTTTGTAGCCTGACCCGGATTTCGGGCAGACCGGGCCGCCGGTGTCCGGCCAGCTTGAGCAGCCCCGGAAGAGCGATCTGCAGAAAAGCGGTCAGGTTCGAAGGAGGGCCGCCCGGGAGAATGAACACCGGCTTATCCTGAAGCATGCCGAATCCCACGGCTTTGCCCGGGCCCATACGGATGGCATGAAACACCTTTTTCCATCCCAGGGAGGCCAGGGTTCGGGCAATGAAATCCCTGTCTCCGGTCCAGGCCCCGCCACTGGTGATGAGGGCGTCATGGGTGGCAGCCGCTGTTTCCATGGCATGGGAGATGATTTCCGGTGTGTCTTTGAGCAGCTGGAAACTGGCGGCCATGCCGAACTGCCGGCACCAGGCCTTGAGCATTTCCAGGTTGCTGGCATAGAGTTTCCCGTCCGGTAACGGTTCTCCGGGGATCACCAGTTCGTCACCGGTGGCCAGGATGGCGATCCGGGGCCGGCGATACACCGGGACCCGCCCATATCCGGCAGCGGCAATGGTCCCGATCAGCCCAGGATTCAGCAGGGCGCCTTTTTGGGCCACCTGTTCACCGGCGCGGACATCCATGCCGGCCTGCAGGATGTTCCGACCCGGTTCGGCATGGTTGAACACGGTGACCCATTCCCGGTCACACCTGGCAAACTCTCCGGCCAGGACCGCCGTCGCCCCGGCAGGAATTCCGGCCCCGGTCAGTATCCGGACCGTGGTTCCCGGTCCGACCCGCAGGCAGGCATCCCCCCCGGCTGCCATCGTGCCGGTGAGTTTCAACCGTACGGGGTTTTCAGGCGTGGCATCCCGGATCTCATGGGAAATAACCGCATACCCGTCCTTCATTGACGCATCCACGGAAGGGGAGTCGACCATGGCATGGATGTCCGCGGAAAGGACCCGGTGAAGGCTCTCTCCCAGCCCCCTCTCTTCGCTGTTTTTCAGGGGCGAGATGGCTTCCAGGGTCATTTTCAGGGCCGCTTCATAGCCTAAGATGCGATGGGTTTTTATGGTACCTGCGTTCATGGGAGCGGGATTATCCATTCCGGCTCATGCGGTTCATGGCGGATTCCACCTTGTCCCGGCCGAATTTTTCCATCAGCGCCTCCAGCCCGGTTTCCATTTCATCCAGAAGCACCTCTTCATCCACTTCTTCTTCCCGCTCTTCATAGATCAGCACTTCATTGAGGCACCATTCGACACACAGGGGCATGTCTTCCCCTTCGCACATGTCGCATTTCAGGGGCAGGCCGGAATCCGGGTCCTTGAACAGGTCCCGGGACGGGCAGGCGGCCCGGCAGAACGCACATTCGTCATACTCTTTGCCGTCTATCACATATTTGTCCCGGCCGTTGCATTCCGCCGGGGTATATTCTCCGGCAAACACCGGCAGCCAGATATCCCTCAGGCGGCGGGTGATCACATGGATCCGGGATGCCGCCGGATTGATCGTGCTGTACTGGGGTGTGGAATGATGCGCAGAGCAGACAATTTCACAGGTGCGGCACCCGTTACATTTATCCGCATCCACTTTGATGGTTTTAATCTTCTTGGTTATCTTGGCCATTTTTCAAAATCCCCCTTTGTTCCAGGTCATCCGCCACATAAGCCAGGTCCAGCTCTTCCAGAAGTTCCCTGGTGGGCACCCCTTCGTCGGTCCAGCCCTTGAACCGGTAATAGGTGGTCAGTAAATTTTCTTCCAGTTCCGGGAAGCGGTGCTTCCAGTGACTTTCCGGCGGCTTTTCATCGGCCCGGCACATGCCCCGGATATTGTTGAACGCCCGGTGCAGGTTCCGGCTTCGCTTGACGATCGTTTTCAGGTCTTCCTGGCTGACATCCATGCCGGTGGCCGCTGAAACCAGTTTGTGATAGTTGTGAATATGGTAGGGCGGTTTCAGGCAGAAAGAGCCCATGCCCGCACAGATCCCCAACGCATCGTCAATATTGTGAAGCATTTCCATCCAGTCCACGATTTCGGAACACATGTCCGCTGTCGGGAATTCGGGATTGGATTTTTCCCCCCGGGGTTCCCATTCCAGAAAATACTCCTTGAACCGGTCGTCCGGGAGCTGGGGCCAGTTCTCGACAAATGATTTGCGTTTTTCCTTGTCCGGGAACGGGGCCTGGGGCCAGTTGCCCTCGATCTGGGTGATACTGATCTTTTCATTGGTGGCGTACATGAGGTAATACATCGGATCCAGCATGCCCAGCTTGATGTTCATCTGCTCATGTTTTTTGGTGGTATTGTGATCAAAGGCTTCCGCCCCGTTTCCAATCCGTCTGGCCGCCCAGTAGGTGCCGTCGGCCAGGACATCGCCGATCCCCTCCCGCCGGGCAACCCGGTCTAGCAGCCAGAAAAACCGCCCTTCCTTGTCTGTGGGACATCCCTTGAAATCCTCATCCGTCAGGATGCCGGCCTCGTAGAGTTCGACCCCGAACGCCAGGATCTGGGGGGTTGAAAAGGAATCCAGGCCGTATTCAAAGGCCTTGTGGCAGATCCGCCAGGAAAAATCCAGGTCATCCACATGGGCTGCCATGGCATAGGTCAGCTTGGAAAAGCATTTGATCATGTAAGGGGGCACCCCTTCAATGTTGATCAGGGCCCCGCACTGCTGGGGGCAGTTGTAACAGGAGATGAAGCGCTTGATGGCGCTGCGCTGGCTTTTTTCCCAGCTTTCTTCGATCTCCTTGGTCCAGAACCCCTTTCGCCTTGTCCGGGCGTTCCCCCAGGCAAACGCCTCGGTATGCCACTGTTCATCCACGTGCTTCATCATCTGTGGCGACCCGATACCCGAAAGGATGGGCATGACCTCGGGAATCGGGTTTTCATTCCGGAAGTCGATATATTTTCGGACTTCCTTGAGATGGTCCATGAATTCAGCCCCCCGGGCCAGGTGCACCGGTTTGGTTCCCCGGACGGCGATGGCCTTGATCTTTTTATCACCCAGGACTGCCCCGCCGCCGCCCCGGCTGGAGCTGGACCGGGACTGTTCGATGGAAGCGGTGAAACACCTGTTTTCCCCGCCCAGTCCGATGGCCAGGACCTGGGCATTGGGCTCGTTGAGTTCCGCACGGATCATCTCCTGGGTCTCAATGGCCCCTTTGCCCTTGAGATGGGATGCATCCCGGATCTCTACCTTGTCGTTGTGAATCCAGATATAGATCAACTCAGGGGACTTGCCCCGGACAATCACCTTGTCATATCCGGCATACTTGAGTTCCGAGGCCCAGAAACCGCCCATCATGGGATAGGCCAGCAAATGGGTCTGGGGTGAAATAAAACTGACCAGGGTGCGGTTGGCACTGAAGGCCGGGGTCCCGCACAACAGGCCATTGCTGAAGACCAGCAGGTTCTCCGGGTCAAAGGCCTGGGTTTCCGGCGGGACCCGATCATAGTGAATCTTCACGCTGGTTCCCAGGCCGCCCAAGTGGCGTGCCATCAGATCCGGATCGGTTTCCACCCGCTCGATGTTCCCCCGCGTCAAATCAATCTCCAGGTTATACCCGGCTTCGGCATACCTCATCGTTTTCTTCCCTCCGTGTTGGGGAACCCCGATGTGCCGGACCTTTTGGAAAATGGAATGGTTTCCATGTCTGGCCTGGCGGATCGATCAGGGTTCCTTCGTTATGCTTAAATTGACACAACTATATTGTAGCTGTTTCATAATCGCATTGTGGCGATATGTCAATAAAAATATATCGATGGTGCTGTTTTTTTAAAACGGTTTTTTTGGGAAAGTGACTCAGATACCGGTGAAATGTTCCGTAGAAAGGGGTTTTGGGGATCAGAATGAGGCGATGGAGGTCCCGGTTTTTTTTGAGCTGTATCCTGGCAGCAGGGAGAGTTCATCCCGGAAACCACGACCTTGAAGCACATCCAGAATGATTTGGATCCCGAGCATGTCCACCAGATCGGCGGGCACCACCAGATCGCACCGGACTTCGGCCAGAGGGACGAAATCCAGGTCAAATGCCTGTGTCACGGGGCGCAGCCCCAGGGCAGCGTCCGCCATGCCGAATGCGATCATCTGGGCGCCCTGATTATGGCCGTGTACCAGGGTGTCATATCCTGAAACAGCGGTACCAGGGATGCCGGATCTTACAAGCAGTTCATCCAGAAGGGCTCGCAGGGCCGCACCGGGTTCCCGGTTGACCAACCGGATGCCGGGGCGGGCCAGATCGGCGGCGGTCCGGATGTTCAATGGATTGCCCCGGGCCACCATCAGGCCTTCTTCCATCAGGGAAAACCCCATGACCAGGGCCCCGGTCCGGTTCAGGTTCCGGCGGGCCAGGGCTACATTGGCCTCCTCCCCCGGGGGGTTGTGCAGGTGAACACCGGCCAGGTGGGTGTTGCCCCGGGCCAGGCGGTCCATAGCAGCGTGGGTGGACCCGAACCGGCAGCGCATCTGCAGTTTGGGGTCTACCCGGGCGGCATGGGCGGCCAGGAGTGAAAAAGCGGGATCGCAGCCGGTGATCAGGATGGTTTGATCCAGGCAGGTGTCCGGGCTGAAAAACCGGATCTGTCCTTTTTTCTGCCGGAACACGCCATCGGCGGGCTGCAAAAGGCTGGGAAAGGTGAAACGGCCGTCCACAGGATAAACCACCAGCCGGTCCCGGATTTTGACCACAGAGACCCGTCCGTCTTCCGGCAGATCGTCTTCTCCCATCACCAGGGGAAGGTCGGCCTCAGAAACGGTCTCATAGAAGAGGTCTTCCACCCGGCAGCCCAGTTGGCGGGCCAGTTTGAGGGCCACACCGGTGTTGGGCAGGTATCGGCCGGATTCAATATCGTAAATGCCCTGCCGCTTGAGACCCACCCGTTCCGCTAAGGCGGACTGGGACAACCCGGCCTTCATTCGGTAGTGCTTGACCCGGTTGTGCACCTTTTCCGGCGTATGTTTCATTGCCCCTCCTGTGGACGGATAAGTGTTATTGTAAAATGACGTGTTAAAAAATATATTGACTTTTATAAACGTCATATCTACCATGATCGGGCCTGCAAGGCAAGCATACTGTGAAGAAACGATATCATCAACAAGATCGTAATAAAAAACCGAAAGCTGAAACCAGACAAAGGAATGGACACATGACAATCAAAAAAACGAGATCATTTGCTGGGACAGTGGCAGTGGCTGCTGTGTTGATCCTGGGAACTGTTTTGGTAGCGTCGGTAGGGGCTGATCAACAATCCATTACCGTATTTGCCGCCGCGTCCACCACCAATGCGGTCACAGATATCGCCGCCCTGTATGAAACTGATCATCCCGTAAAAATCCGGCTTTCCTTTGCCTCCTCGTCCACCCTGGCCAAGCAGATTGAAAACGGGGCGCTGGCAGATATCTTTCTGTCGGCCAACCCTAAATGGATGGACTACCTGGCGGAAAAGGGCATGATTGTCACCGAAACCCGCCGGGACCTGCTGGGAAACCGCCTGGTGCTGATCGTGCCAAAAGACAGCCCCATTGGTGGGCTGCAGGTGGATGCCGGCCTGGACCTGGCCGGATTCCTGTGGGACGGGCGTCTGTCCATGGGAGACCCGGACCACGTGCCGGCAGGAATGTACGGTAAAAACGCCATGCAGCACCTGGGACTCTGGGATGCCATTGCAGACCGGGTGGCCCGGGCCAAGGATGTCCGGGCCGCTTTGGTCCTGGTGGAACGGGGCGAATGCCCCCTGGGCCAGGTCTATGCCACGGATGCGGCCATCAGTGACAAGGTCCGGGTGGCCGGGGTTTTTCCCGAAGACAGCCATCCACTCATTGTGTACCCGGCCGGCCTGGTGAGGCAAGACACGGGCGCTCAGGCGATCCCCGGCCCGGAAGCCCTTTCGTTCCTGGATTTTCTCCAGTCAGATCCCGCAGTCCGGGTGTTTGAAACATACGGATTCACTGTCCGCTGATGCAAGGATGGCACCTGACCCCCATGGAATGGGAGGCCCTGGGGCTCAGCCTCAGGGTGTCTGTTCTGGCGGTGGCAGTGAGCCTCCCGGCAGGGATTGGTGCTGCCTGGGTCCTGTCCCGGTACCGGTTCCCGGGCAAGGGACTGGTGGACGGCTTTATTCATCTGCCCCTGGTCCTGCCGCCCGTGGTCACCGGTTATCTGCTGCTGGTGCTCCTGGGCAGAAAAGGAATCATCGGTGGATTTCTCTACAATACCTTCGGGATCACCCTGGCCTTCACCTGGAAGGGTGCAGCCGTTGCCGCGGCGGTCATGGCTTTTCCCCTTCTGGTCCGGGCGGTGCGGCTGTCGGCCGATGCCGTGGATCCGGGTCTGGAAGATGCCGCCCGGACCCTGGGGGCGGGACGGCTGCGGGTGTTTTTCACGATCACCCTGCCCCTGATGGTGCCCGGGATCATCACCGGCACCATCCTGGCCTTTGCCAGGAGTCTGGGGGAGTTCGGCGCCACCATCACCTTTGTCTCCAACATCCGGGGGGAAACCCAGACCCTTCCTCTTGCCCTGTATTCTCTTACCCAGGTGCCGGATGGCGAGGCCGGTGCTCTGCGGTTGTGCATCATCTCCGTGGCCCTGGCCATGAGCGCTCTGTTGCTGTCCGAATGGATGGCCAGACGGTTTGACACGCTCATGAAAGGATAACGATGATGGCAGCGAACGCAGTGGCGGATGGCAGTAAAAACAGCGAAATTACAAAAAACAGGGTGAATGTTCAGGTACAGAAACAGCAGGGCAGCTTTTTCTTGGATGTGGCGTTTGCTGCGGAACAGGCCGGGGTTACGGCCCTTTTCGGGCCGTCCGGTGCCGGTAAAACCTCTGTGGTGAACATGGTGGCCGGACTTTCCCGGCCGGACCGGGGCCGGATCACCATCGGGGACCGCTGCTGCTTTGACGGGGAAAAAGGGCTCCATCTTCCCCCGGAAAAACGCCGGATCGGGTATGTGTTCCAGGAAGCCCGGCTGTTTCCCCACCTCACAGTCCAGGCCAACCTGACCTTTGGCATGAACCGGCTGGAGCCTTCGGACCGTTTTGTGGGGTTTGCTCCGGTGGTGTCGCTCCTGGGCATCACATCATTGCTGAAGCGCAGACCGGGCCGGTTGTCCGGCGGGGAAAAACAGCGGGTGGCCATCGGCCGGGCCCTGCTGTGCAGCCCCCGGCTGCTGCTCATGGACGAACCCCTGGCATCCCTGGACCAGGCCCGCAAAGAGGAACTGCTCCCGTATATCCGGACCCTGAGCACCCGTTTCCGGATTCCCATTCTTTATGTGTCCCACCAGATGGAGGAGATCGCGTCTGTCGCCGATTCCCTGGTCTGTCTGGAAAACGGCAGGGTTACCGGTCACTCGCCGGTGTCACGGAATAATAGGCCATGCCCTGGCACGCCGGGCACCTGTCGCCCCAGGACAGGGGATAGGACTCCCGGCACTGGGGACACAGGCCGGTTTCCTTAGGATGATCATCCCTGAGTTTGCTGTCGAGAACAAGCGCTTCTGAGGTATCCACCAGTTCGTGCCGGCCGGCCAGGAAAGACTCCGCCAGTTCCTCAAACGGGGGCATCCCTTTCAGGGGGTCGGGCCGGTTGAACCATTGATGGACCGCCGGCCAGTCCGGTATTGCCTCGGCCTTCAGCCATGCCCGGACCCCTTTGAAGGTCGTCCGGTCATAGGCGGTGATGGCAAACTTGCTCCAGTTGAAAATGCGGAGCCATCCATTGCCCACCGTACAGGGGGTCAGCAGCTGAACCGCATCGGGCAGGCAGTTGATGGTTTCCGCCACAACGCCCAGGGCCTCGGTCTGTTTCATCCGTGCCATGGCCGCATCCAGCAGCACCGCCCCCACCAGCATGCCGGGGGACCGGCCGCCGTGAAACTCCTCCATTTCAATCAGGTAATCCTTCAAATCCATGCCGCAGACACTGATGTTTTCCATACCTGTCCTCAGTTGATAATGGTTGGTTCTAATTGTCACTGACTGGAAACAGATATTGCCGGTTTTGAACCAAAACGGCAAGAAAAATTTCCGGGTATTTCCAGGCCTATCCCAGGGTGAGCACCCGTTTTCCATTGGGGGTGCAGGGCGGAAGCGGTGCGTACCCGATAGTGATCTCCACGGGGAGGGAAAGGGTTCTTTTCAATTGATCCGCCAGTTCCGGAAACGTTTCTTTTACGCCCATGTCCAGGGTCAGGTGAACCTGCCGGGGGGGATGGACCGCTGCCCGGTATCCCCGGAGACCGGGAATCGCGTACATGACTTCATCCAGGTGCGCCAGGCTCAGGCAGATCTGATCGTCCAGGTGGACCGTGTTGGACAGCCGGCCGGACACCTTGTCCAGGCAGTGCAGGGATGCGCCGCAGGGACAGGGATCGGCAGCCATCTTTGCCAGGTCCCCGGTGCGGTAACGGATCAGGGGCATGGCCTCATTCTGGAGCGTGGTCAGGACCACCTCCCCGGTCCGGTCCGGGGGCAGGGGAGTTCCGGTATCCGGGTCCACGATTTCCACCAGCAGATCGGCATCCCGCAGGTGATACGCCTGGCGGGCTCCGCACTGGACCCCGCCGCCGTAACCGGTTTCCGTCATGCCGTAATGGGTGAACACCCGGCACTGCCAGGTGGATTCCAGGACCTGGATGATGCTGTCCGGCACATAGTCGGCACTGAGCAGCACCGTGGCCGGCCGGAGACCCGGGGCGGTCCGTGCCAGGTAAAGCATTTCCGCGGGCAGCCCCACCAGGCAGTCAAATTCCCCGGCCCGGCCGGCGGCCTGATCCACATCCCTGATATTGCCGTAGATCAGCGAGGACACCCCGATACGGGCCAGGCCTTGTTGCAGCAGGTCCCCGATACTGTCCGGGTTCTTGCTGGACATGCAGATCATCACCCGGTCTTTCGGGGTCACCAGGGTGGACATGCCGCAGGCGAAAAAATCGACGGTCCGGTCCAGGTCGTTCCGTGTGAAACAGATTCGCTTGGGGGGACCCTGGCTTCCGGACGTGAACAGGGTGGTGATTCGGGAAATCTCTCCTGCGGAGATGCACACCATCCGGGTGCCCTGCTCGACAATTTCTTTGGGAAACGTGAAGGGGATGCCGGCGAGGTCCTCCCGGCGGGTGACTGCCCCAGGGTCCACATGGGCCAGGTGGTCGTGGTAAAACCGGCTTTTTTCCCGGGCATACCGGATCACCTGCCGGAACCGTTCCAGTTGCCACTCCTCCAGGGTGTGTGGGGACAGCCGGGCGCCGAGACCGGTTCTTTGGGCTGTCCAGGATGGGATGGGGGAAATCATGCGGATTCTTCCTTTGCTATCCAGCCCGACAGGTAATAGGCGCAGAACGGGACGAACCGGCCGTTGTCAAATACGTGCAGGCTGCAGCGCCGGAGCCGCTCCAGATCCAGGTTTCCGGCATCCTGGAATGCCATGGAAGTAAGGGTGAACCCATGGGTTCTGACCCGGTTCATGAAATAATCCAGGTCCAGGGAGTCCGGCGGCGGCTGCATGGGAAACGGGGGTTGAGCCGGCATGTCAGGAGAGCGTTTTTCACGGGGTGCGGTCAGGGTGTCGGGATTGCTGCAGCTGGCGGGGGTGATGTTCCCGGAAGAGGGGCAGCACCTGGAAGGGGCCCCACTGGCCGGTGACAGCAGATCCGGTTCCGGGCGCTGCCACCGCCGGGTGATAAAGGCCCGGTTCTGGTCCACGGTGACAGGGGAGTCGCAGCACTGCCCGGACCGGTCCCGGGGATGGGACAGGGGCATGATGCTGTCCGGCAGGACCACAAAATCCCCGTGGAACTTGCACAACGGGTGATTGAACCGGGAGCTGAGCAGGTGCTGT
>CALGAJ010000302.1 GCA_937951975.1 uncultured Desulfotignum sp. | reverse complement strand
CCGGGCGGGTCCTGTTCGATCTCTGGCCGGTCCGGTGGTGTTTTCACAAGGCCTTTGAGCGGCCCCTGGCGTTTCATACGGCGGAAAAGGCCGGGCGGCCCGTGGGGCTGCTGGCCTTGTGCAGAAATGACGAAACCGGCACCTATGTCCAGTTTCCCGGAGAAACCTGGCAGGGCCGGACCTGGCTGGAACAGAACCGGATTATCGCGCAATCCCCGGCAATCCTGGAAACACTTCTGGATGCCGTGCCGGGTCCGGTGGATCTGCGGTACATCAAATACCGGACCGGCATGAATCAGACCGGCCTGCTGGCCCCGGACGAGACCCGGTATCTGTTTTTTCCCGCGTCTTTCGGGTTTGATTTTGACACCTACTGGCAGTCCATCCCCGGCAAAACCCGAAAAAAGCTGAATGCTGATATCCGCAAACTGGAAGCAAAGGAGGTCCGCATCTCCCAGGGAACCCTGTCGGACATGGCGCATCTGTTTCAAATGAATGTGACCGCGTTCGGTCCGGATGCCTATTTCCACGATGCCCGGTTTCTCCGTTCATTTGAACTGCTGGCGGAATTTTTCAACAAAATGGGACTGCTCCGCATGACCTGCGTGCACATCGGGGGTAAACTGGCGGCTGTGGACATGGGGGCGGTGTGGAAAGGCAGCTATACCCTGCTGGCCGGCGGCACCAGCCCGGAATTTCCCGGTGTCGCCAAGCTCATCAACCGGCATCATCTGCAATGGGCATGCGCGCAACGCCTGAAATACGTGGATTTTCTGTGCGGGGATTTCAACTGGAAACAGCGGTTCCGGCTGACACCTGTGCCTTTGTTTGAAATCACCACCCACCCCCTTGCCCAGGAGACCGGCATTCATGCAGACCACCGGCACATGCGCTGTGCATAAGACACCCAAAGTGCTGGTGGCAGGCACCACGGCCGACTACATTGAGTGGATCCGTACCCGGTGCCCCGGCGAGGCGCTGTTCATCACGGCCCCGCATGTCCGGCGGACAGCCCGGGAGCCGGTGCCCGACCCATCCGAGGAACTGGTATGGGACCTGTCGGACACGGCTTCTCTGGTTCAGGCCCTGACCGCTCACATGGACACCTATTCCCAGATACCCGACGGGATTGCCTGTTTTGACTGTGAATCCATGGTCACCGCAGCCCGGCTGGCCAGAGCCCTGAGACTTTCGTATCCCGACGAATCCGCCATCCTGAACTGCCGGGACAAACTGATTTCCAAACAGTTGTGGCAGGCACAGGGCATTTTGTGTCCCAGGGTCTGGCCGGTTCACGGTATCGGGGACCTGACGCGGATTCTCAAGGAAACAACCGCCGGCCTGGTATTGAAACCGGCCTGGGGCAGCGGCAGCGAACTGGTGTTTCAATGCGAAAACAGAAAAAAAGCGGAAACCGCATGGCAGGCCGTAACTTCCGGCCTGAAAAAAAGAAAGGAGAACGCACTGTTCGCGCATCCGGATCAGTTGATCCTGGCGGAGGAACGGATATGCGGGCCGGAATACAGTGCGGATTTCATTCTGACGGACACCGGCCTGACCCTGATCCGCACAGCCCGGAAACTGATCCCTTCGGGCATGCCTTTCGGCACGGCTGCCGGATACGAGGTCCCCGGCATTCTGCCTTCGCATCTGCCTGTGGATACCCTGTCTTCGGTGCTGGAAAAAGCGGCCCGGGCTGTGGGGCTTGAAAAAGGGATCTGCATGGTGGATTTTGTGATCCGGCACAACCAGCCGTATCTGCTGGAAATCACGCCCCGGCCCGGCGGCGACTGCCTGCCCTGGCTGCTGGACATATCCGGGAACCTGGATATATTGAAGCTGACCCTGGACGTGGCCCGGAACCGGCCGTGGAATCCGGATGATTACCCATTCTCCCCCCACATGGCCATCCGGATTCACGCCCGGAAAAGCGGGACCCTTCAGTCGATCGATTCCCGGCAGCTGGCATCGGAACCCCGGGTCAAACAGATTCATCTGATCCGACAACCCGGCCACCGGATTGTCCTGCCGCCCGAAGAGTATGATTCCTGGCTGCTGGGGCATGTGATTTTTGACACTTATGGATGGAATTTTCCTGAAACCCGGTGTTCCCTGCTGGCCCGGCGCATGGAGATAGAGATCCAGCCATGACCCCGCAGACCGGTTTTTCTTATCCTGAGATGACAACCGATTTTCTCACAAGCCGGATCGCGCCGCTGTTTGATCAGTCCCGGCGTTATCTTGACTGTGTTGAAACCCATGGATCACCTATGTATCTGCTGGATTCGGCAACGCTCATCCTTCAGGCCGAACGGTTCAGGGCCGCGTTTGCCTCCCGGCTGCCGGAGACCCGGTTTTATTATGCCGTGAAAAGCAATTCCATGCCCGAGATATCCCGCATTCTGCCCGGGGAGGGGTTCGGCCTGGATGTGTCGTCGGGGATGGAACTGGCCGCCGCCCTGGACCTGAACGCTTCGGACATCATTTTCAGCGGTCCGGGCAAAACCGACCGGGAGCTGAGAATGGCGGCAGATCATCCGGACCGGGTCACCCTGCTTGTGGACAGTATCGGCGAATGCCGGCGGTTGATGGCGATTCTGGCGGAAAAAAAGCAGCAGTTATCCGCCGGGATCCGGCTGAACTGCCAGCCTCAAGGGTTGTGGCAGAAATTCGGTATCATGCCGGACCAGCTGCTGCCCCTGATACAGGAAATTCAGTCCCACCCGTTTTTGACATGCACCGGGATCCAGTTTCATTCCTCCTGGAACATGACCCCGGACCGGCAGACGGAGATCATTGCCCATCTGGGGTCTCTGCTGGCCGGCATGCCCCCTGAATTCCTGAGCGTATGCCGGTTCATCGACATCGGCGGCGGGTACTGGCCCGAAGCCGGTGAATGGCTGGTGTCCGACGATCCATTGCGCCATTTTCATCTGCCGGCCGCGCCCCTGGACACCTTTGCCGCAGATCTGTCCGAGGCCCTGACCCGCCATGTACTGCCCCACGGGAATTTCTGCATCTGCTTTGAACCCGGACGATGGATCTGCCATGATGCCATGCACATCCTTATTCAGGTCATTGACAAAAAAATGCCGGACATGGTGATCACGGATGCCGGCACCAATGCTGTGGGATGGGAGCGGTTTGAAACCGATTATTTTCCCGTGCTCAACCTCACCCGGCCCGGTTTGACTGAACAGCCCTGCCGCATTTTAGGATCCTTGTGCACCCCCCACGATGTCTGGGGATATTCATTTTTCGGCACCGATATCCAGGAAGGGGACATTCTGATGATCCCGTTCCAGGGCGCCTACACCTACAGTCTCAGACAGTCATTTATCAAACCGTTGCCTGAAACCATCATCCTGTAATTTATCGGCACCTGCCGGACATCACGGTTGATTTTGCCGGCAGATGCATTATTCTTGTAACTGTTGCCGGACAGAACCGTCCGGTATGTCACCAATTTTTTAACGGAGGGACCCATGAAAATCGCATTTCCGGTCATGGAAGACAAGGGACTGGACAGTCTGGTCAACGATCATTTCGGCGTGGCAGAGCTGTTTCTGGTGGTGGATCTGGAAACCGGAGAGATCCAGACCCGGACCAACCAGAAAATCGACAACCCCAATGCCGGATGCAAGGCCGGAGTATTTGACAAGGCTGATGACGTGGATGCCGTGGTCACCAAATGTATCGGAGACGGGGGGCAGCGAAACATGCACAGTGCCGACATCCGTGTCTATGCCGCACAAAAAGACACGGTCGGCGAAAATTTAGACCTGATGAAATCCGGAAATCTCAAGCTGTTTCACATGTTCGACCTGTGCCGGGGCAAAAAAAACAAAAAAGAAGGTGGTTGCGGACATCATCATTGACACCTTGTTTTCACCCCCAAAAAACAGACGTTAAAGGATATTATGGATAATCCGGAAGACTATGCGTACTTGAACCAGCTCTACACCATGACCCGGGGGGATACGGATGTTCAGGTTTCCATGTATGACATCGGCGCGGCCCTGGGCCGGGACCCGGTTCTGTCCTCTGAAACAAAGGATATGATCACCGGAGTGCTGACTGATATCAAAACCGTTCTGGAAAAAGAGAAATCCTCTTATCCATGGATCGAAGAGATGGTGATGGATATTAAAACCATGGAAATCCAGCTGCTGTCCCCGAACCCCAAAACCGGTATTATCCGGGAAATCTTCAAATCCATGCATGGAAACCTGAAACAGACGGATGCCGAAACATTGAATCAAACCCTTACTGCGATTATTTCAGCATAAAGGTGATATCATGACCGGATCATTGACCATTCATCCCATTGTCCTGGGAACCAAAGTATTTGACAAAAGCATGATGACCTATCAGCACGGACAGGGCCGGACTTATACCATTCCCATCTACGCCTGGCTCATCAAAGGCAGTGATCAGACCATTTTAGTGGACACCGGGGAGATGCACCCCATTCAATCCGAAGACCGGGAAGCAGCCATCAACGGCAAAATCTACACCTTTGAAGACGGGCTGGCCCGCCACGGGCTCACTTCCGGCGACATCGACATCGTGATCCACACCCACCTGCACACGGATCACTGCGAAAATGATTATAAATGTGAAAACGCCCGGTTTTATGTCCATGAAAAAGAGCTGGAAGCGGCGCACAATCCCCACCCCCTGGATTACCGGTACCTGGAGGACTATATCGAGGATATCGAAGACAACGGCCAGATAAAGGTGTTGACCGGGGACACGGACATTGTCCCGGGCATCCGCATGATCCACACCCCGGCCCATACCCGGGGCGGCATGACCGTGATGATAGATACGCCCAAAGGCAGGGCCGCCATCACCGGGTTCTGCATCATTGACGAAAACCTGGATCCCCCGCCGGAAATCTTAGGCATGGAAATGGCCGTGATCCCGCCGGGGACCCATGTGGATGTCTACGAAGCATACAATATTCTGGCATCCGTGAAAAAACAGGCGGACATTCTCATTCCCCTGCATGAACCGCGGTTTGCGGCCCTGGATGTCATCGGCGCGTAATCTTTCTGAAATTTTTGATATAAATCAAGGAATAAATCTGTCCCCTTGTGCATCATAGGTATCACAAGGGGGAAGATAAACCGGCAATCGGGCGACCGATTGTCTCTTCCACAGGTATCGTACAAAAAATATTGTTCATAAACCGATTTTCAAGGAGATGATTATGCCCAAGGATATCCCTGTCACCAAACAGGTGCCGGCAACGGATTTGACCACCTGTGAAGCCACCCGGCAGATGCTGGAAAAAGCCAGAAAAGACGGAGTCGTTCTCAATCTGGACCGGGCCGTGGACATGAAACCCTGCCCCATCGGCGTGGAATCGGCCTGCTGCAAACACTGTTTCATGGGGCCCTGCCGTCTCAATCCCCGGGACCCGTACAAAAAAGTCGGTATCTGCGGCGCCACCATCGATACCATCACGGCGCGCAACCTGGGCCGGAATGTGGCCACGGGATCGGCGTCCCACAACGACCACGGCCAGCACATCCTTCACCTGTTCAAAGGGATCATCGAAAAAAGCGTGACCGATTTTTCCATTGCAGATACTCTCAAACTGCAAAGCCTGGCAAATGAACTGGGTATTGAAACCGAAGACCGGCCCGTGGAAGATGTGGCCAAAGATCTGTGCGTTGAACTGGAAAAAACCTTTTCCAATGTGGACGGGGAAATGCCGTTCATGAAACGGGTGCCCCCCGCCACCCTGGAGCTGTGGCGCAAGGACGGCATCGTGCCCAGAGGCGCCATGAAAGAGGTCATGGAAATGATGAGCCGGACCCATATCGGGTGCGACCAGGACCATACCCATCTGATGAAGCAGATCAGCCGCACGGCCCTGGCGGACGGCTGGGGCGGTTCCATGGTGGCCACGGAACTGTCCGACATCATGTTCGGCACGCCGTCCCCCATTGTGGCGGAAGTGAACATGGGGGTGCTCAAAGAAGACCATGTGAACGTGATTGTCCACGGACACGTAACCGCCATGTTTGAAGGCATGCTGGCAGGAGTGAATGCTCCGTTCTTTATCCAGGCCGCCAAAGATAAGGGGGCCGCCGGCATCAACCTGGTGGGCATGTGCTGTTCCGGCGCGGAGATGATGTCCCGCCACGGGATTCCCCATGCCGGCAATTTCTCGTCCACGGAAGCAATCCTGGTCACGGGCGCCGTGGATGCCATGGTGGTGGATATCCAGTGCATCAAGCAGGGACTGGCCCAGGTGGCCAAATGCTATGACACCCACCTGATCACCACCAGCGACCGGGCCCATATCGAGGGGGCCACCCATATTCAATTTGACGAAACCGATCTCCGGACCTGCACGGATGAAGTCCTGATCAAGGCCATCTCCCGGTTCGGGGCCCGGAACAAACCGATCCAGATTCCCAAGCAGGTCCAGAAAGGCATCCAGGGATTCTCCCATGAGTACATCGAATACATGCTGGGCGGCACGTTCAGAGGGTCCTACTCCCCGTTGAACGACAATATCATCAACGGCCGGATCCGGGGCGTGGCCGGGGTGGTGGGATGCACCAACCCCAAGGTCCAGCAGGATTACGTGCATGTGGAACTGGTCCGGGAACTGATTAAAAACGATGTGCTGGTGCTCCAGACCGGATGTTCCCAGATCGCTCTGTCCAAGGCCGGTTTTCTGACACCGGAGGCCGCGGCCCTGGCCGGGCCCGGGCTGTCCGAGGTGTGTGAAACCGTGGGCATGCCCCCGGTGCTGGGCTTAGGCTCCTGTGTGGACAACACCCGGATTCTGATTGCCGCCTCCGCCATGGTCAAGGCCGGTGGCCTGGGCAACAGCATTGCCGACCTGCCTGCCGCCGGATGCGCCCCGGAATGGATGAGTGAAAAAGCCCTGGCCATTGGTCAGTATTTTGTGTCTTCCGGGGTGTACACGGTATTTGGTGTGGGATTTCCCGCCCTGGCCGGCACCCGGTTCCATGATCTTCTGTTTGACGGACTGGAAAAACAGGGATACGGCAAATGGGGCATGGCCACCGATCCCATAGAAATCGCCAGACTCATGATCGACCACATTGACAAAAAACGCAGCCAACTGGGCATTGACAAGGCCCGGGAACGCGTCCTGGTGGACATGAACGACCGCCGGGCCCTGGCCTGATATCCGCGGGGTGGCCGCAAATATCAATCGCGGCCACCCCGTCCCCACATCCGGCTGAACACACGGGCTTATCCCTTTTGCACAGCGGAGCCCCTGGTGGGGGTGCCTGGCTGGCGGACTGTCGGAGACACTTCGTGGATTCCAGGCCGGCAGTCAGGCACCCCCACCAGGGGCGGCACATCTATCGAAGCGGTTCTCTTCCCCTTCACAACAAACCCGTCATTCCGGCATTTGCAGCATCCGATCCCCGACAGCCGATGAAAAAAAATTGACATCCCATCCAGGCCCCTATATAAACAAGCGGACAGACAATCAAAAACAAGGACCCTTGGCATGGGCCGCAAAAGCATCTCTCACATTAGAAAACCCGAAATCCTTCACCATACCTACAAAGTGGTGGAAGATGAAGGATTCATGGGCATGACCATCGGCAAGATCGCCAACCGCATGGGAGTCAATTCCGGGCTGCTGATCCATTATTTCAAGAGCAAGGAAGGCCTGATCATGGAAATGGTGGATTATCTGTTCAAAATTTCCATGAAATCCTACCACGCGGAACTGGAAAAACACATTTCCCCCAAAGACCGGTTCCGCTGTCTGATGCGTATTCTGTTCACCACCAGCGGCAAAGGACCTCAGCGGGATGCCGTGTTCTGGTCCTGCTATGCCATGGGATTCAGAAATCCCGATATCCGGGACCGGATCCAGGCCATGCAGAAAAAATTCATTGCCTTCGGCATCAAAGAGATCTCCTCCTGGGAAAAAGCCGGTCTGGTCCAGGTGCCGGACAAGGAAAAAGCGGCAGCCACCATTCTCGCGCTTTCCGAAGGATTCGGCATCCTTCGCAATTCATTGAGCCATCTGGATTCTCTGGAAGAAATTGCCCGGACCATGCGGCAAAGTGCGCTTGAGGCATTGGGCGCCGGTTCCGTGGACCTGGACTGTCAAATGCTGGAGACGGAAACCATCAGATCAGCAAAGACAGGGTCAGGGGAATAAAAGACAGCAGCGTGGAAACCATGATGGCCCCGGATGCCAGATCCGTGTCGGAGTTCAACTGACCGGACAGCACATAAATCGCCGTGGATGTGGGCAGGGAAAAAAAGATCATGCCCACGGTAAAGGCCGTGCCCGTCACCTCGAATCCCTTGAGCAGGCAAAATCCCGCCACCGGAAGAAACACCAGTTTGATGCCTGCCGCCAGAAGCGACACCCGTGCATGATCGGCCAGGCCTTTGAACCGCAGTGATCCGCCGATGGAAATCAGGGCCAGGGGCAGCGTCACCGAGGTCATCAAAGAAAAACTGTTGCTGACAAACACGGGAAACACCAGGTCGGACCGGGAAAACAGAAATCCGGCCACACATCCGATGATCAGGGGATTGGATACCAGTGCCCGGACAAAAAATTTCAGATTTTCCCGGATTGAGGAAGGACCGCCTGAATACCATACCAGCACGGACACCGACAGCAGATTGATCACCGGAATGACCACCCCGGCCAGAATCCCGAAATGACGGACCCCTTCTTCCCCGGCCACGGTCAGGACCAGGGCCATGCCGATATAGGTGTTGAACCGGAAACAGGCCTGGCAGAAAGATCCCGCCTGAAAAGCGGAAATCCTGAAATACCGGATCGCCGCAAGGCTTGCGGCAAATGCCAGAAACACCCCGGAAAGGCCGGCCAGGCACAGAGCGGCGCTCAGGCCCTGATCCGGTGTACTGGTTCCGATTTTCCAGAACAGCATGGCCGGAAAAAACACATAATATACCAGCCGGTCCGACATGGCCAGAAACCGGGCGTCGGTCATGCCGGACGATTTTAAAATCCGGCCCAGCAGCAGCAGGACAAATAACGGGAACAGGGTATTGAGAATCAGCATGTCAGAGAATGAACATCCGGTTTTCTGTGACGCTCAGAAACCGGGCACCGGTTCCGGTCACCTGGATGACACTTTCAATGCCTGCGGCAAACCGGTCTTTGAAAATAAATTTGGGCTCCACGGCAAACACCATGCCCGGCAGCAGTTCCTGGGGATTGCCCCGGGACAGAACCGGTGCCTCCACCAGTTCCAGCCCCACGCCATGACCGATAAACCGGGATTTAAGATCCGGCAGCCCCAGAAACACCTCAGCCAGGCCCAGCTTCTGGGCCTGTTCCACGGCTGCCGTGAACACCTCGCCGGCCGGGATGCCCGGTTTCATCATCTCCAGGACGTGGTGCAGGATATCAATGGCTGCCTGCCCGGCCTGTTCCGCCTCCGGGGGCAGGGTGCCCAGCGCCAGCATCCGGGTTTCGTCCATGTGATACCCGTTGATCATGGTGCCTAAATCCAGGAGTATGGGTTCGTTTCTCTGAATCAATTTGTGTCCGGCCCCGTATGGATAGGCACTGCATGTGCCCGTGCCGCACACCGGACTGTCCAGGGCCCCGCCCTGCCCGCCGGAAACCCCGCTCATCAGATGATGGGCAAATCCTTCGGCCCGGTAATGCCGCACCAGAAGCTTGCCGGAATGACCACGGGCCCGGGCAAAAGCTTCCACACGGCCGCAAAAAGCGATCTCCGATTCTCCGGGAACCATGTTTTCACAGACAAATGAAAACGTCTGCCGGGACAGGTCGGCCACCGCCTGCATCTGTTCGATCTCCCAGCCGGATTTGATCATGCGGCACCCCATGATCAGCAAAGCGGCATCCGTCAGAACCGCGGGATTAAACAATGTGTCAAAAAACTGGAAATCCCGTACCGGGACCACATCAAAAGCCAGACCGATGGACCGGGGCAGTCCCCCCTGGCACGATTGGATGAGCTCAGGAATCCGGGTGATGGATTCCACCGGAATCACCTGCTCGATCCCGGTTTCCGCCAGAGCCCGGGGCAGATACCGTTTGACGAACAGCAAGGGATCATGGTCCAGGGGGACATACAGATAGGCATCCTGGGCTGTGCCGGAAAAATAATAGATATCCGGTTTATGGGTCAGAAACACGGCCCCGGTGCCGGTATTTTCCATGCGGGTCTTTAACGCCTGAATCCGGCGCGATATTTCAGAACCCGGGGCCGGTGCGGATAACGCTTCAGTTTTCATCGAAAATTTTACGGATACTCTGAAGAAGATTCCGGGGGCTGACCGGCTTTTGAATATATTTTCTGATCCCTATCCTGATGGCCATGGCTTCGGAAATATCTTCACTGAAACCGCACCACAGAATAATCGGTATATCCGGCCGGATGTTCAGAATCTTTTCAGAGAGTTTATCACCTGTCAATTCAGGCATGGTCATGTCCGTGATCCCCAGATCCACACCGCCGGGATCCGCTT
>CALGAJ010000301.1 GCA_937951975.1 uncultured Desulfotignum sp. | reverse complement strand
GAAGTCCGGGATGCCCTCTGCCTTTACCAGGCTGCCATAGACCATCAACACGCAGTTGAAAAACAGCTGGCCACCATCAAGAAAACCCGGCACCTGGCATGGATAAGATATCGGGAAGGCATAGTCAGTTTCATTGAATTTCTTGATGCAGACAGGGCCTTGTTTGCAGCCCGGCAAACCATGAACGATGCGGACAGGGACCGGCTGGTTTCTGCCGCCACCCTGTTTAAAGCTCTGGGCGGGGGATGGAATCCAGACAGCGTGGCAAACCATGAATAGACAAACATGTAGAAAAGATCGGCATCCGTTGATAAACCGCCTTGAGATTCACCCGTCTGCTGACAGACATCTGCCTTTTTTCATCGCTCTTTTGATTGCCTCAATGGTGCTTTGTCCCAATCTGTCATTGGCCCAAAAATATCCCAAAGACCACAACACGTTCACATTTTATCTTGAAAACGATGTGGTCACCGGCACGGACAGAGAATATACCAACGGGGTCAAATTGACCTGGATCTCCAAAGATCTGTCCGATTACCATGAAATTGATACCCCGCCTTGGAGTCGCAGCATCATCAATGCCCTGCCGTTTGTGAACAAACCCGGAACCGTCCGGAATGTGTCTTTGTCCATCGGCCAGAACATCTATGCCCCCGAAGACTTGGAACGAACCGACCTGATTTCAGATGACCGGCCCTATGCCGGCATCACCTATCTGGCGGCCGGGTTTCACAGCAAAGACAGCAACCGCATGGATACCTTTGAAATCAATCTCGGGATCGTGGGCCCCCATTCCTATGCGGAACAGGTTCAGACCACCTGGCACAAATGGATCGACACCACCGATCCCAAGGGCTGGGATCATCAGCTCAAAGACGAGCCGATTCTCAATCTGCACTATGAACGGAAATGGAAGCTGTTGAAATCAGACCTGGGAAAAGGATTTGGATTCGATGTCATTCCCCACCTGGGCGCTTCCCTGGGCAATGCGCTCACCGGCGTCAACACCGGGGCCCAGGCCCGGTTCGGCTGGCATCTTCCCAATGATTACGGGACGTTTCTGATCCGCCCGGGATCAGACACCAATGCCCCCATGAATGAAGATGACCCCCGGTTTTATCCCATATCCCGGCGCCTGGGATGCCATTTTTTCGCCGGGTTCAATACCAGTGCCGTGCTCCGGAATATCTTTCTGGACGGCAACACGTTCCGGGACAGCCACAGTGTGGATAAAAAACCGTTTGTCCTCCAGGGCATGGCCGGTGTGGCCGTCATGTTTCACCGGTTTAAAATCACCTATGCCTATGTGTACCAGACCAAGGAATATGATACCCAGAACGGGGATCAGAAATACGCGTCCATGACGGTTTCCTATTCATTCTGACGGGCAGCGCAGATCACCCCGGTGTCAATCCATCCCATAGAGCAACCCGGTATACCCCACAAAAGAATCAGACGGATTTTTGTCAAAACTGGTGGCATACGCCAGGACCCGGGACCGGGTGGCACCCATTTTTCGGGCCGCTGCGGCTGTGGCGGCCGCGGCCCCGGGACAGCACATGTTGTGATGTTCCAGCCCCTCAAAAAGAATCGCTTTGTCGTCCATGGATTCCATGGCGTGGATGGCGGCGGCATCGTTGGTTGTCTTTACCCACTGAACCGCATCCCGGCCGGATCCGGCCGGTTCAAACCCGAAATTCGGCCCGTAATGGGTCATGTCCGTGGAGCCGATCACCCGGATGTTTTTATCCAGGGCACGGGCGGTATCCACGGCCATTGTACCGATAATCGGGGCGAAAAAAGACGGGGCCACCCCGCAGACCACGATGCGGGCATCGGGAAAAAAATATTTGATGAACGGGTACTGCACCTCCAGGGTGTTTTCATCCACAAATCGGCCCGGGGATCGTTTGCGGATGCTGATACGGTCACACAATGCATCCACCATCTGCCCGTCCACCTGAATGTCTCCCAGCGGGGTGTCGATCAGGCCTGACGTCATGATAAAAGGTTCGGACTGCCGGTGCATGTGCGCCCCGAACAGCACAACCGTGTCCACAGGCGTCGATGTTTCCGGCGGCACCAGCCCGGCAATGGTCCGGCAGGCAATGCTTCCTGAAAAAACCCATCCCGCATGGGGAACGATTCCGGCCACAAACCCGCCCTTGTCCGGCGGCAAGGTTTCTGTCAGAAATGTTTGGATCGCCTGTTGACACGCATGGGCCGAATCCGGATACCAGGTGCCGGCAAATGCTGTTTTTTTTCTTTCCATGATTCTCCCCCTTTATCCAGACTTGGGGTCAGGCTTGGGGGTCAGGCTTTCCTTATTGTAGTTATTGCGCGCAATAACTACAATAAGGAAAGCCTGACCCCGCCCCCGATTAAAGTTGCTGACGAAGCCACTCAAGCCAGGGTTCAAACCCTTGTCCGGTCTTGGCGGACAGTTCAAATACCGGCATGCCCGGATGCACGGTTTTCATGTTTTCCACGGCCAGGGCCGCATCAAACTCCAGATACGGCAGCAGATCCACTTTGTTTAAAATAGCGGCATCCGACACCTGAAACATCAACGGATATTTCAACGGCTTGTCCTCGCCTTCAGTGACGCTGAGCACCACCACCCGCGCGTTCTCTCCGATGTCGAATTCCGCCGGACACACCAGGTTGCCGATGTTTTCCACAATCAGCAGATCCAGGTCATCACATCCCAGTTCCCTGGCTGCCGTGTGGATCATGGGCGCGGTCAAATGGCAGTCGCCCCCGAACTGGTCCGTGTTGATCTGGGTCACTTTGGCGCCGGTTTCAGCCAGGCGGTCGGCATCGTTGGTGGTGCAGATGTCCCCCACAATCACCCCCACCTGAATATCGGGCATCAGCTGTGCCAGGGTCCGGCACAGGGTCTGGGTCTTTCCGGACCCGGGTGACGACATCATGTTGACCACAAACACTTTTTTTTCCTTAAAAAAATTCCGGTTTTCATCCGCTTCCGTGAGATTTTTTTCCAGAATATTTTTGCGAATTTTAATTTCCATCCGTTTTTGAATCTCCCATATTTTTTATTGGTCAGTGTACCGGGTTCAAAGAATCACGTCAACCCGATGGACCTCATTCCATCAGCGTGAGAGATTCGATCTCGATTTCTCTTCCGGAGACCAGGCTGACCTGCCCGTCTTTACAATCCGGACACCGGAACACCGGGGTGTCTGCTTCCCATTGCCTGCCGCAGGTGCGGCACCGGATGCGCACGGGCACGGATTCAATATTGAGTTGCGCCTGGTCCAGGGGCGTGTCTTTGGTGATGATTTCAAAACAGAACGTCAGGCTGTGGGGCA
>CALGAJ010000300.1 GCA_937951975.1 uncultured Desulfotignum sp. | reverse complement strand
CCAATCTTCCGCATCGGCCCGTGCGCTGCCGAGATATCACCGGAAAATACCCGGCAGAATCTGGCATCATTTGCCAGCGCGTCGCTCAACCCGAGTTCATGAAAAAAAGTGCTGCTGTGGGTGACATACTCCGGATCCGGCAGCGGCGTGGGAGTCACCGGTACGAAGTGACCGGAAAAAACCTGACGGGGGCGGTGATCATTACCATCTTTCGTGGCATCAGGATCGGCATTCAAGGTATCCATGAAAGAATAATCAGCGGATCGCACAAACTCATCGAAAGTCGATATGCGCTGCTGTGCAGATGGTTCAGACAATGACATGGTTGCAAATACCTCGCTATGGGTGCGCGCATTGAGCGCTGTTAAACAAGATGACAGCAGCAGCCTCAGCCCAGTCTGAATGCTGCATAAAAAAAGAAAGAGGCAAAAAAACTTAAAAGAAACTATATAATTTAATTGCTTATAAAGGATTCAAACTAAGGAATTGCCATAATCCTTTATAACACGAAACCCATCTTTCCCAAACCTGTTTATTAACCGCATACCAATAAGATCCCGCCAGAACCGGATGGTCGCGTCCATATTCCCGGTCACCATTGCAAGGTGGTTTATTCCCCGGTATTTCATCAAAGTGCTCCTTTTCTATCCCTTTAAGGTCTGATTAATCACCCGATTTGATCCATTCTTTTCGAATCCGCTCAATTCGTTTCCGGTTGGCCCCAAGGTCGGAATATCCGATACGGGATGCGGATCGGATATGGATGACCGTCTCGCCTGATGGCTCTTCTGGAAAGTAAAACTCCACGTCATCGACAAATCGAAACAAAGCGGACGTAAACTCTGCCCGAATATAATTTTCCTGGGCGGTCAGGATCTTTGCCCGCCTCTGGGAACCAAGTATCTGCAAGAGCCGGGCTCGCGCATCCTCTTGTGTTCCTGCATATCGAAGCGGTTGAATATATTGTTTTTCACCAACCGCCTGGCTGTTCACACAGTTTGGTGTTTTCGGGCACGGCGCCAACTTTCCGTTATTTACCCCCAGATCAGGAACACTCCCAGCGCACCCGGTTGACAATATCAAGGTTATCAGACCAACCGCAATTTGTTTGTTCAATGCGTATTCTCCCTTTTTTTAACCAGTTGCCCGTTAGCTGATCCGCAAAAAACCGGACAGGATCACTGCCCTGGAAGATGAGTTGATCACCTATTCAAATATTTTTTCGTCTTCTGCATCGGCCTCTGATGCGTCCAGTTCCATATCTCTGACGGTGCCTGTTTTTTTATTCTTCCAGTACTCCTTGTACCATTCATTGGCAATAATCATGGACATGACTTCATTGGTGCCCGTCCAGATGGAAGCCAGCCGAAGATCCCTGAAAATCCGCTCCACGGGATAGATATTGGTGTACCCGATACCGCCCATCACCTGCATGGCATTGTGGGCCGCTTTCTGACAGGATTCCGTAACAAATTTCTTGGACTGGGAAACCAGACGTCTGATCTGTTTGTCATCAATCTGTTCATCGACTGCCCTGGCGGTTGTGTAAATCATGGCCCTGGACGCATCCAGGAGGGTGACCGCCTCAGCTATCTGAAAGGAAACTCCCTGGAAATTTGCCACAGCCTGGCCAAAGGCTTTGCGTCTGGAAGTGTAGCCCGTGGCCACGTCAACCGCCGGTGAGGCGGCACCGATGGTCATGGCAGCCGTTCCCAGCCGCTCCGGTATCATCATCGTATTGAAGATGCGGACGCCCTGGTTGAGTTCTCCCACAAGGTTTTCCCTGGGTACTTTAACGTCCCTGAATACCAGGCGGGAAGCCCCTCCACCGCGGCAGCCCATCAGCCCGTAAAGATACTCGCTCCTGACGCCTTCGGATCTGTCAACGATAAAACAGGAAATGGACTTGTGAGGTTCTCCATCCGGGTCGGTCCGGGCATAGACCAGAAAATAGTCTGCGCCTTCTCCGCCCACAATAAACCGTTTCTGCCCGTTGAGAATAAAATGATTTCCCCTGTCTTCAGCAATGGTGGTTGTGCCGAAGAAATCAGACCCTCCCCTGGGTTCGGTCAGGCATTCCGCGGCAAACATCTCCCCTTTCAGCAGGGGTTTGACATATTTCTCTTTCTGAAGGTCATTTCCGTGGAGAATAATGGCGTCACAGACCAGTTCCGCTCCTACCCCGAAAGTGCAGGCAAAAATATATCCCAGAACACCGATCTCTTCCATGACCATGCAGGTGGACACCCAGTCCATGTCTCTTCCACCCCATTTTTCCGGATACCGGCACCCCATGAGATGGCGTTTTCCGGCTTCCTGAAGAAATTCTTTTGGAAACTGGATTTTGTCCGCATCCATGTCGAGGATCATTTTTCCGGGAATGGATTTTACAAAGTCACGGGCTTCCTGTTGTATCTTTTTCTGTTCCTCGTTCAAAAGGTAATCAAACATGGGAAAATCCTTTTACTTTTTGGGAATGAAAGCGTTCTTAAATCATCCCCGCAATGATCTGCCCGAGACGGCGGATGGCCGGAGCGGCATCGTCGGACCAGCTGGCCGCGTTCAGGCGGATGAAATGGCGGTAGCGATCACCGGTTGAAAAGAGGTGGCCGGGCGTGATGGCGATCTCTTTTTCCAGGGCCCTTTTGTACAGCTGCAGGGCATCGATACGGCGGGGCAGCTCAATCCATAACAGATATCCGCCCGTGGGATCGGTCACACGAATGTCCCCGGGAAAGCTGCGGAGCACGGTCCGCTGCAGACCGGAGACACGCTGCTGGTAGACCCGGCAGATCCGCCGGAGATGCTTGCGGAATCCGCCATCGGCCATGAAGGATGCAAGAGCATGCTGGGGAAGCGTTGACGCGGCAAGACTGGCACTGAACTTCAGCCATTCCACGGTCGCGCGAAACTGACCGGGTGCGGTCCATCCGATTCTTAACCCCGGCATGAGATTTTTTGAAAATGAGCTGCAATACATCACCAGCCCCCTGGTATCAAATGCTTTGGCCGCCAGGGGACGTTTTTCCGTAAAATGAATATCCCCGAAAATATCATTTTCAATCAGGGGAATGTTCCTGTCGGATAAAAGGGCGACCAGTGCCCTTTTTTTTTCTTCCGGCATGCAGCTTCCCAGCGGGTTGTTGAAATTGGAAATCACGATACAGGCCTGAATGGAATGGGTGTCCATGGCAAACCGCAGGGCGGATATGCTGATGCCATCCCGGGGATGGGTAGGAATTTCCAGGGCTTTGAGATGGAGATTCTCAAGGTATTGAAACACGTCGAAACAGATGGGGGATTCCACGGCCACCGTGTCACCCGGCCGGCACACCGCTTTGAGACAAAGAAAGATCGCTTCCCCGCAACCGGCTGTTACCACGATATCATCATCTACCAGGCTGCAGCCCGAATTGATCATATGCCGTGCGATCTGCCGCCTCAGCTGTCTGCTGCCGGCCGGTGGGAGATATACGCCCCCCTGACTGCCCATGCGGCGGGCAGTGGATGCCAGTAACCGGTATATTTGACGGGTGCCGCTGAGTTCCGGGTCCGGGTTGGCCGCCCCGAGCTGCAACAGTTTGGGGTTCACGGTATCCTTTAAAATAATCATGGTGATCAGTTCCCGCATCCCGACACTGGCGGGATCGGGATCGGGCGCGGAAAGGGCAGGCGCTTTCGGGGTACCAGGCAGCCGTGTACTGACATAAAAGCCGGATCTGGGCCTGGCCACCAAAAGGCCCTGGGCCTCCAGGATATAATAGGCTTTCAGGATGGTGCTGATGCTGACATTCCATTGCCGGCTCAGCTTGCGGACGCTTGGGGCGGCAGCTCCAGGGCTGAAAACCCCCTCTTTGATCAGCCGGGTCAACCGGTCGGCCACCTGCTGATATTTGGGAATTTTATCCATTGAAACGGACGGGATCTCCAATGTTTAACAGAACAGTACAGTTGACTCAACCTTTTTACAGTACAGTTTGTAGACTAACACAACTGTACTCATAACAAAACACATTTTCTGTGGCTGTTATTGAATTGGAACCTGTGGAATAATCAGAGCATGATCAAGGACCTTGAAAAAAAGGAGGATTTCATGATGGAGATGTCCAAAAAGCATACACAAGGTGACCGGGCAGCCATGAATTTCATTTTTTCAAACCTCGGCAGGCCTGGTTCAGCCATTGATCTGGCCGCCGGGCAGTGCTGGCGGATCAGCGGGGATAGCTGCCGCCAGGCGATCATCTGTCAGGAAGGGCAGGTCTGGATTACCCAGCCCCATGATGTGAAAGATTATATCCTTGAAAAAGGACAGGCCTTTATGATCACCCTGCCTGGACAGGTTCTGGTGCAGGCATTGACCTTTTCCCGCATCGCATGTGTTGAGAATCTGAGGCCGGAAGCGTTGATAAACTGCGGCCGCCAGCTCTTTTTTAAATAGCCGGAAAGGGCGGGACGGCCCGATGCCGTCAGGTTATTTCCGGGTATAGGTTCGGATGAACCGCTGGCTGCGCGTTGATCTGGCGGACATATTCGTACAGCACAATGGAGGCGGCCACGCTGACGTTGAGGCTCTCGGACCGGCCGTACTGGGGAATGGTCAGCCGCTCAAGTCTTTCAAACAGATCCGGTTCGAACTGAAGTCCCCGTTCCTCATGGCCCAGGATAAACGCGCTTTTTTCCGGCAGTTCGATATCCATGACCGGTGTTCCCTGGTTGGGTTCCAGAATGAACAGGGTGTATCCCCGGTTGATCAGGTGGGCGTAACAGGTATTGAACCGGCTGTAAAAAAAAGCCGGCACCCATTTGAACGCCCCCATGGCCGGGGCCGGGTCAAAGAATTCGATGCCCACCAGGTGGATCTCTCTGCACCCAAATGCTTCCGCGCTCCGGAATATTTTTCCGATATTGAAGGTGGGCTTGAGGTGATCCAGCACCAGGACACAGGAATGACACCCGGGGTGTGCCAGTTTGTTCCGGTTCCGGTGCCGGCGGAACCGCCGCTGGGCCGCGGCCCGTTCCGCTTTCATCATCAGTCTTATTTTATGCGGTCCGGTCATGAATTATTTCCTGGAGGGTTCTTTTCTTGATCCCGGGGTGCGGAACCGGTACAATAGCCGCTTGAATGAACAGGGAATCAAATGAATATCTGATTCAGTGCAAGGAGGAAGAATGAACGTGATCATCGATCTGTGTGTGGTGCCTCTGGGTGTGGGATTGTCGGTATCCAAATACGTGGCCGCCTGTCATGAGATCATCAAAGCTGCCGGCCTGTCCTGCGAACTGCATGCCTACGGCACCAACATCGAAGGGGAATGGGACGAGGTGTTTGCCGTGGTCAAACAGTGCCATGAAAGAATTCATGCCATGGGAGCCCCGCGCATCACCACCACCATCAAGGCCGGTACCCGCACGGACCGGGAACAGACCATGGCGGACAAGGTCAACAGCGTGAAGGAAAAACTGGCATAGATCAGACCGGTTCATTGGCTTTCAGGATGGTCAGCATTTCATCGATCTTTTTCTGGGCCCCGGCCGCGTCCAGGGTGCACCCGCCGGCCCCTTCATGGCCCCCGCCGCCGTACCTGGCCAGAAGATGGCCGGCATTGACCCGGCAGCCCCGGTTGAAGATGTTGTGGCCGATGCTCACCAGTACCTGGGTTTTTTCGGCATCCCTGTAACGGATCTTCACGCTGGCCAGAACCTCGGGAAACAGACAGTAGACCAGAAACCGGTTGCCCGACGGTACCGGGTCCAGGCTTCTGAAATCGGTGATGCTGACAGGTCCTGATACCCGGGTATGGGTTTTCAGGTGTTCTTCAAAATCCCGGCTCTGCCGGATCACTTCTTCGCACCGGGTTTTGACGTCGGGATCGGCCATCACCGCCTCCATGGGCTCTGTCCGGAGCAGGTCCACCAGGCGGTCCCAGTAGGAAGCCTCGTTGCCGTCCCGGTTCTGGATGGTCATGGACAGCAGAATATGGGGGTGATCCTCCGGATGCAGGACCTGGTCCCGGGTGAGGTCGGCGGCATCGATGATGTCCGTGTGATACACCAGGTCATCGAACCGGTCGTCCAGATGCCCGGATGCCTTGTAGTATCCATGAAGAACCCCGGCGGCGGACGGGGCCACGGCAAAGGCGCCCTCAAAATCATGGTCCGGCCGGTTGGACACATGGTGGTCAAACCACAGGGAACACCGGGGATCATAGGGCAGGTTGGCAAGGATGTCGCCGGCTTGAATCCGGGCGGTTTTCCCCTGCACTTCACCGGGTTCCACCCAGTGGACCGGGGTGTCGATGCCTAAGGCCTGGCGCAGTAGAACAGCGCACACAATGCCGTCAAAATCGGGGCGGGTGACAATTCTCATGAGTATTCTCTTATCGGTGTGAAATCAGTTGCATGGTTCCAAAAAGGTATCATAGTATGAAAAGGTATAGATCAAACCAACAGTATTTTCAAGGCAGATACACACATGACCGATGAAAAACCGTTTTTTTCCATTGCAGGCGCTTCCGGGGACTGCCCGGTCACGGCCCGCCTCAAAATCCGGCGGTCCGAGTTCATCTGCCGCCTGGCAAGGACCGACACCATTGATGCGGCCAAGGCGTTTATCACAAAAATCAGCAGGGAGAACAAAACCGCCACCCACAACTGCTGGGCTTATGTGGTGGGGGATGCCGGCCGGATCTGCCACAGCTCCGATGCCGGAGAGCCGTCCGGCACGGCCGGCAAACCCATGCTCAATGTACTGACCTCCCATCAGATGACCCGGGTGACGGCCGTGGTGACCCGGCATTACGGCGGGGTGAAGCTGGGGGTCCGGGGGTTGATCGAGGCGTATTCCGAAGCCGTGGAAGCAGCACTTTCCACGGCCAAAAAAGTCCGGCTGATCCAGGCGGAATCCTTAAAAGTACAGGTGCCCTATGAATGCAATGATCAGGTGCTGCACCATGCCCATCAGTTCAACGCCGCCATTGCGAACACCGAATACCGGGAATGGATCGTTCATGAGATTCTGGTGGAAAAAAGCCGGGCCCGTGCCTTTGTTCAACTGCTGTCTCAGTTCGAACCCCAGGGGCTGAAAATCCGGTTAAAATCTGATTGACAGCGGATAGACTTTAGTATAATTTAATTAATCTTAATTATACTGAACTATTTATCTGGTATACAAGATTATGAAAACAAAACTGGGTGCGCTGCTGCGCGCCATCCGAAACACCCGGAATTTCACCATCAAGGATGTGGCGGCCAAGGCCGGCATCAGTTCCAGCCTGCTGTCCCAGATCGAACGGAACCGGATCTCCCCCTCCCTGGACACGCTACTCCAGCTGCTGGAGGTGTACGGCGTATCTCCGGACAAATTCTTCAAGGATTATGAAACCCAGTCCCAGGTGGAGATCATCCGGAAAGACCAGCGCAAAATATACAAGCGCAAGGGATTTTCCTATGAGAAGCTGTGCGGGGAAAGCCAGACCCGGGGCAACCATTCATTCAACGCGTTTTTTCTGGAACTGGCCCCGGGCCAGGAGCGGGGGGATGCCGAGGACGGCCACCTGGGCCGGGAACTGGGGATCGTGGTGGCGGGCACAGCCCAGCTGATCTACGGGGATGAACACCATCAGATCGATGCCGGAGATTCGGTATCGTTTTTCTCCCAGATTCCCCATTTGATCCGGAACACGTCCGATACCCTGTTCCAGGCCTACTGGGTGGTGACCCCGGCGGACGGGGAAGATTATTTTGGCGAAAAAACCGCCTGATTCAGGAGATTGCCATGGGAAAGACCATTGCGGAAAAAATTTTTGACGATCATCTGGTGGACCGGCCCTTCAATTCGGTGAACGTGCTTCGCCTGGACCGGGTGTTCTGCCATGAAATCACCACCCCCACCGCCATCCAGGACCTGAAGGCGAGGGGCAAGGACCGGGTGTTCGACCCGGACAGGATCAAGGCGGTCATCGATCACGTCACCCCGGCCAAGGACGCCAAAACCGCCATGCAGGGAAAAGTCCTTCGGGACTGGGCACGGCGGCACGGCATCATCGATTTCTTTGACATCGGCCGCAACGGGGTCTGCCACGCTTTGTTTCCGGAAAAAGGGTTTGTGCGGCCCGGGTTCGTGATCATCATGGGGGATTCCCATACCTGCACCCACGGGGCGTTCGGTGCGTTTGCCGCCGGTGTGGGCACCACGGACCTGGAAGTGGGTATCTTAAAAGGGGTGTGCGCCTTTAAACAGCCCGACACTCTGAAAATCGAGATCACGGGAACACTGCCGCCCGGCGTGTTTGCCAAGGATGTGATCCTGGAGGTGATCCGGCGGATCACCGTGAACGGCGCCACCAACCAGGTGATCGAATTCTGCGGTCCGGTGGTGGATGCCATGTCCATGGAATCCCGCATGACCCTGTCCAACATGGCGGTGGAGGCGGGTGCCACCTGTGGTATCTGCCGGCCCGATGCCGTGACCGTAGACTATCTGTGGCCGTTTATCAAAGAGGAGTACCCGGACCGGGAAGCGGCCCTGGCGGATTTCTCCCGGTTTCTGCCGGATGAGGATGCCGTATATGCCGGCCACACCGTCATCGATGTCACGGACCTGGTGCCGTTGGCCACGTTCGGATACAAGCCGGACAACGTCCGGCCGGTGTCCGACATGGCCGGCACCCGGGTGGACCAGGTGTATATCGGATCCTGCACCAACGGAAGGATCGAAGACCTGCGGGTGGCGGCAAAAGTGGTGAGGGGCGGCCGGATCGCCGATTCGGTCCGGGCCATAGTGTCCCCGGCCACCCCCAAGGTGTTTTCCCAGGCCCTGGAAGAAGGGCTGATTCAGGAGTTCATGGATGCGGGGTTCTGTGTCACCAACCCCACCTGCGGGGCCTGTCTGGGCATGAGCAACGGGGTCCTGGCATCCGGTGAGGTGGCGGCCGCCACCACCAACCGTAATTTCAACGGACGGATGGGCAAGGGCGGCATGGTGCACCTCATGAGCCCGGCAACGGCCGCGGCCACGGCCCTGGCCGGCACCATCACCAACGCGTCTCTTTTTACCGGTCCGGCTCAGACAAAATGATCCGGCCAAACCTTCAGGAGCCTGTCATGACAAGATTCAGCGGAACCGCCCTGTGCCTGGACCGGGCAGACATCAATACGGACGAGATCATCCCGGCAAGATATCTCACGGAAATCGACAAAACCGTGCTGGGTCCCCACCTCATGGAGGACCTGGACCTGGCGGGATTTGACCCGAAAACCGACCTGGCCGGCATCGGGGTGGTGGTAACACGAAAAAATTTCGGATGCGGCTCCTCCCGGGAACATGCCCCCTGGGCCCTGGAGGCCAACGGCATCCGTGTGGTCATTGCCGAAAGCTTTGCCCGAATTTTTCACCAGAACATGTTCAACTGCGGCATGCTGGCCATCACCCTGGACAAAAAACAGATCGACCGTCTGTTCAAGGCCGCTGCCAAAAACCCTTTGCATATATCTGCAGATGTGGATATGGAAACGATCACTGTCACCGCCGGTCTGGATACCTGGTCCATTCCTTTTGATCTCACCGGATTTGAAAAAGCCCTGGTCCGGGCCGGCGGGTGGGTGGGATACGCCGACCAGAACTATTGATACCCATCGGTCTGGAAATCGTCCGTTGGACGTTTTTGTATTGGTTATGACTCCAGCACTTCCCGGACTTTGACGGCCAGCTCCTGCCTGGAAAACGGTTTCTGAATAAAATAAATGCCTTTTTCCAGCACACCGTGGTGAACAATCACGTTGGCTGTGTATCCGGACATGAACAACACTTTAATTCCGGGATGACGGGCTTTCAGATGATCCGCCAGGTCCCGGCCGTTCATTTCCGGCATCACCACATCGGTGATGAGCAGATGAACAGCATCGGGGTTGGTGTCTGCCAGTTCCATGGCCCGGGCGGGTGTGCCGGCTTCCAGAGCACAGTATCCCAATTGTTCCAGAATTTTTGCGATCAAATTTGAAATCGCTTTTTCATCTTCAACCACCAATACGGTTTCGCCTTTTCCCACAGGCGTATGAACCGTGTTTTTCAAGGCGACCGGTTCAGCCGCTTGGCTGTGCGCAGACAGATAAATTCTGAAAGTGGTGCCGGACCCCGGCTCACTGTACACTTTGATGAACCCGTTGTTTTGTTTGACAATTCCGTAAACCGTTGCCAGCCCCAGACCGGTTCCCTGTCCCGGACGCTTGGTGGTGAAAAACGGTTCAAAAAGATGAGACAGAATGTTCTTGTCCATGCCGCAGCCATTATCGCTGACGGCCAGCATGGAAAACCGCCCGGGGATGAATCCGGCATTTTGTGCACAATAGGCCTCATCAAATATCCGGGTATCGGTTTCAATGGTTATTTTCCCCACATCGGCAATGGCATCTCTGGCATTGATGCACAGGTTGGCCAGAATCTGATCCACCTGGGAGGGATCCATCCAGACGGGCCGAACATCTTTGGAAGGGTGCCAGGCCAGATGGATGTTTTCACCGATCAGGCGCTGGAGCATTTTCAGCATGTTTTCAATCGCTTCGTTGAGATCCAGGGCCTGGGGTGAAATGGTCTGCCTTCTGGCAAAGGCCAGCAGCTGCCGGGTAATGTCCACGGAACGGTCCGCAGCCTCTTGTATCTGTTTGAGCTCTTCTTGAATCGGGCCTTCCGGGCTCACTTTGTCCATGGCCAGTTCCACGTTTCCAATGATGACATTGAGCATGTTGTTGAAATCATGGGCCACGCCGCCGGCCAGGCGCCCGACAGATTCCATTTTCTGGGCCTGAATGAGCTGGGTCTGAAGCTGTTCCCTGTCTTTTTCCGCCTGTTTGCGCAGGGTGATGTCTCTGACAAAAACCAGGGCGCCGGGCTTTCCACCGTGGACAATGGGCTGTCCTGTGGTCTCCACCCATACCGGGGAGCCGTCCATTCGCAGAAAAGGTTGTTCAAATGGTTCTTCAACCGGTTTCCGATCCGCATTCAACCGGTGAATCCGTTTTTTGATTGTTTCATGAAAATCAGGATGAAACCGGTCAATAACCGGCTTCCCGATCAGTTGTTCCAAAGAATCCGCCCCGAAAAGCGCCACGGCTTTAGGATTGACATAGGTAAAGCGCATATCGGTTTGAATGAAAATCGGGTCCGGCGCGTTTTCCACGATGGTACGAAACCTCTCCTGAAGCTCCCGTTCCCGGGTCTGATCCCGGAAAACCAGAACGACCCCGTTAATCTGTCCTTTGGAGTTCTTTATGGGCGCACCGCTGTCTGCAATGGGGATTTCTTTGCCGTTTCTGGCAACCAGCAGGGTATGATTGGCCAGACCCACCACACCGCCTTTTTCAAGGACCAGCTCCACCGGGCTTTGAACCTCGTGCCGGGTCTTTTCGTTGATAATGTGAAAGATCTGTTTCAAAGGCATATTTATGGCATCTGATACGGGCCAGCCCGTCAATGTCTCCGCCACCGGGTTCATGTGAACGATTTTTCCATCAATATCCGTTGAAATGACGGCATCGCCAATGGAATCCAGTGTGGTCCGGTATCTGGATTCGCTTGCCTGAAGGGCTTTTTCCGCTGTTTTCCGATCAGTGATATCATGGATGATGGAATGCAGGAAAATTTTTCCATCAATTTGAACCTGGCTGCTGTACACTTCCACATATCTGGTTGAGCCGTCGGCAAGCCGGTGACTGAATTCAAAATGGGTGCGTTCAAGAGATCGGGCTTTTTTCATTTCCGCCTGGATTTGATCCGGAGGCAGGGTGTTGATATCCTGGATTTGTTTTTGCTTGAGTTCTTTAACGGACCATCCGTAAAATTTTTCAGCTGCGGTATTGGCCTCTACAATGTCGCCCGTTTCAGGGTCGATCAGCAGTTTTATGGCGGAATGGTGCTGGAATATGTTCCTGAACTTTTCTTCACTTTCCTTGAGTGCCCGGGCTTGAGTTTCCCGTTCTTCAATATGGACCATCATCTGGCCCAGAATCGCCGTGGCAAATGGATAAATCACCATCACCGGCAGGCTGATGCCGGATAAAACAGTGGCGGCGATATTCCAGGGAAGGGTCAGCATCCATGCCAGCATGGTTACATGCACCGCCACTCCGAGCAGATACAGCTCTTTGATGCCGGGATGGGTGCTCATATGCGGTATGCGGGAGCGCAACCGCCGCCAGACGATGCCGATGAATCCGGATGTGACAATGACCGCCACACCGGTCCAGGCCCCGGTGCCTCCGTTGTAAAGCCGGACCGCTGCGGTCATCAAAACAGCGATCAATGTCGGGATTGCCCCGAAAAAGAATCCGGAGATACACAGCAGAACGGATCGGGTGTCAAATACGACCCCGTTGCCGAACGGCAATGGGGTCATCATGATGGCAGTACCGATGAGGCCCAGTAAAATACCGGTGCCTGTCTTCTGGAGGGCTGGCGGCGATTTCCGGGGCAGATGTCCCAGAAAGTCATACAAAAGACCCAGGGTGAGCAGAAGGGCCGCGTTGTTTATAAGCCCCATGAAAACCGAACTGTTCATCAGTGAAATCCTTTGGATCTTTCAAGTACCAAAAGAGGGGCCTTTCCTGAAAATGAATTTATATTAAGCGCACATGATTTTCATGACACTCTTTTTTTATAAGGAATTCCCTTTTAAATCAAGAGTCTTTTGAATTTGCCCTTTTTTGTGGAGCCTCCAGACAAATCCGATGAATCGAAGATCTGCCACTGCAGGTCGCATTTCTGCAATCCAGGACCCTGCAAATAAAGCAATCCTTTCAGTTGATTTGTCTTTAACTGGTTGCAATGATGGATATATCAAAGATATTTTTGGTTTCAAGCCAACCTGGCATATGGTTTGCATTTCAGCCGTGGAAAGCCATGAAAACATCATGCCGGCAGCCATCATGGTTGTTTCACGATGAAGTGAAGAAACGGAATGCAAGAAAGGAACGCGCATGGAAAAAATACTGATCGTCGGGTGTAAAAAAGCCATGGATGATGTGTGCATCGGGTGCAGCAGATGCCTGGTGGGGTTCAACAGAAAAGACGGGAAGTTCGGTGTGTACAAAGGCACGGATGCCGAAATCACGGGGCTGCTGAACTGCGGGGACTGCCCGGGGGCGACCATTGTCACGCGCCTGGCCCAGGTGAACCTGTGGAATGCGCCCATGGGAGAAAAGGTCACCAAAATTCATATCGGCCCATGCATCACGGATCACTGCCCCCACAAAGAGGTGATCATCAAAAAAATAAAAGCCAAGGCCGGTGTCGAGGTTATTGAAGGGACCCATCCCTACAAACCGGACAATATTTTTGCCTGAAGGCCGAAGAGCCGGTGACACGCACAAAAAAAACCCCCGGTCGGATTCAGATGCCGTCTGGACCTGATTTCCGCCGGGAGCTTTTGCCGTAAAATTGTCAGTTAAATTCGAAAAAGGGACAAAGGCGACGGGCAGATGCTGTCCATGATCGCCAGATCCTGTTTTGAGCAATACCCTTTGGACACCCAGCCGGTGTCATAGCCTTTCTGTGTGATGACCTGCAGATGGGTGTGAAAGAACCAGTTGCCATTTTCGTGAAAATCACCGATGAATGCAAACACGTCTCCTGGGGCAAACCGGTCCCCGGGGGCGGGCAGCTTTTCTTTGTTCAGGTGCCCGTACAGGCTGTAAAACGTGTCAAATTCCGGGCTGTCATGCCGCAGCAGCACATTGCCGCCGTAGTTGCCCGGGCCTTCTTCATACCCGCTTTCCT